>DAHXON010000031.1 GCA_027364875.1 Chloroflexota bacterium | reverse complement strand
CCGGTCGAGAGGATCGCCCCCGGCATCGTCGCCCGCAAGTCGGTCTCGCAGGCGCTCTTCACAGGCATCATGGCGATCGACTCGATGATCCCGATCGGGCGCGGCCAGCGCGAGCTGATCATCGGCGACCGGCAGACCGGCAAGAGCGCCCTCGCGATCGACACGATCATCAACCAGAAGGGCAAGGGCCTCGTCTGCATCTACGTGGCCATCGGCCAGAAGCTCTCGACGGTGGCCAAGGTCGTGGCCATCCTCGAGCAGCACGGCGCCATGGACCACACCATCGTGGTCTGCGCCGGCGCCGAAGAGTCCGCCGCACTCCAGTTCCTCGCTCCGTACGCGGGCTGCACGATGGGCGAGGAGGTCATGGAGAACGGCGTCGAGATCGACGGCGAAACCGTCAAGGACGCGCTCTGCGTCTACGACGATCTCTCCAAGCACGCCTGGGCGTATCGCGAGATGTCGCTCCTTCTGCGCCGACCACCCGGCCGCGAAGCCTATCCGGGCGACGTCTTCTACCTCCACAGCCGGCTCCTCGAACGCGCCGCGCGGATGAGCGACGAGAACGGCGGTGGGTCGCTCACGGCTCTGCCGCTGATCGAAACCCAGGCCGGCGACATCTCCGCCTACATCCCGACCAACGTGATCTCGATCACGGACGGGCAGATCTTCCTCGAGACGGACCTGTTCAACGCCGGCCAGCGCCCGGCCCTCAACATCGGCATCTCCGTTTCCCGCGTGGGCTCGGACGCTCAGACGAAGGCAATGAAGAAGGTGGCCGCGCCGCTCAAGCTCGAGCTGGCGCAGTACCGTTCGCTCGCCGCCTTCGCCCAATTCGCGAGCGACCTGGACAAGGCGACTCGCGACCAGCTGACACGCGGCGAGAAGCTCTCGGAGGTCATCAAGCAGCCGCAATACCAGCCCGTCCCGCTGGAGCGCCAGGTGGCGATCCTGTATGTCGCCACCAAAGGCCTGCTCGACGACATCCCGACCCCTCGCGTCCGCGACTTCGAGTCTCAGTTCGGCCGGTACCTGGAGACTCAGCAGGCGGACCTGATGAAGAAGATCGGCACCACGAAGACTCTGGACGACGACGCCGCGGCGGCACTGGAATCCGCGGCGAACGAGTTCCGCAAGACCTTCCTTTCGTAGCGGTCGGGGAGTAGCGTGCCAAGCCAGCGAGACATCCGGAGACGCATCAACGCCTCCCGGAACATCCGCCAGATCACGCGGGCCATGCAGTTCGTGGCCGCGTCGAAGCTGCGGCGCGCCCAGGAGGCGACGCTCGCCGCCCGGCCGTACTCCGAGCTGCTCGACGACATCCTCGCGGACCTGGCAGCGGTTCTCGCCGGCGACGAGCACCTGCACCCGCTCCTCAACCGTCGCCCCGACGGCAAACGCCTCATCGTGCTCTTCACCAGCGATCGCGGGTTGGCCGGCCCCCTCAACTCCAACGCCGTGCGGTTCGCCGCCAGGGAGATCGTGGAGCACAAGGGCGATCTGGAGATGGTCACCGTCGGCCGGAAGGGCCGTGACGCCATGCGCCGCGCCCGCGTCCCGATCATCGCCCACTTCCCCGCCTTTGGCGACCGGCCCAGGTTCGACGACGTCCTGCCGCTGGCCCGCCTCATCGCCGACGAGTACGAGTCCGGCACCCACAATCAGGTGGACCTCATCTTCACCCGGTTCGTCTCCACGCTCGTCCAGCGGGTGGACCTGGTCCAGCTGCTGCCGCTGACCCCGGTGGCGGACACGCATGGCATTCCGGGCTCGCAGTTCATATTCGAGCCCCAGCCGGAGGAAGTCCTCAACGAGCTGCTGCCCCGGTATGTGGGCACGCGCCTCTACCAGACGACGCTGGAGGTGGCCGCCAGCTTCTTCTCCAGCCAGATGGTCGCGATGAAGAACGCCACCGAGAACGCGGACGAGCTCATCGACGACCTGACCCTCAGCTACAACAAGGCCCGCCAGGCCAACATCACCAGAGAACTGATCGAGATCGCGTCCGGAGCTCAGGCCCGCTAGGGCAGGCGCCGGACGCGGCCGCTTCCGCGGCACGAACGAAACAAGTGGCAAGAGGCCGCGAGTCGGCCGAACCAGGAGGCATCGAACGAACATGGCGACCGCCAACACCGCGACCGGCCGCGCGGCCGACGGCCGCTCCGGCGCGACCAGGGCTTCCCATGCCGGGCGGGTGATCCAGATCACCGGGCCGGTCGTTGACATCGAGTTCCCCGCCGGCCATCTCCCCTCGATCTACAACGCGGTCGAGGTCATGCGGGGAGACGGCGGCAAGATCATCTGCGAGGTCCAGCAGCACCTGGGAAATAACTGGGTCCGCAGCGTGGCCATGACCACCACGGACGGGCTGGCGCGCGGCGTCGCCGCGGTGGATACGGGCAGCCCCATCACCGTGCCGGTCGGGCAGGCGACTCTGGGGCGGGTTTTCAACGTGCTCGGCGAACCGATCGACGAGCAGGGGCCCGTGGCGGCCGGGACCGAGCGGCTGCCGATCCACCGCCCCGCGCCTGCCTTCGACGAGCAGACCACCGAGACACAGATCTTCGAGACGGGCATCAAGGTCATCGACCTCGTCTGCCCGTTCGCCAAAGGCGGCAAGATCGGCGTGTTCGGCGGCGCGGGCGTCGGCAAGACGGTCATCATCCAGGAGCTGATCCGCAACGTCGCGGCCGAGCACTCGGGCTACTCCGTGTTCGCCGGCGTCGGCGAGCGTTCTCGCGAGGGCAACGACCTGATCCGTGAGATGACCGAATCGGGCGTCATCGCGAAGACCGCCTTCGTGTTCGGCCAGATGAACGAGCCGCCGGGGGCGCGACAGCGAGTCGGCCTGACCGCCCTGACGATCGCCGAGTACTTCCGCGACGGGGAAGGCCGCGACGTCCTCCTCTTCATCGACAACATCTTCCGCTTCACCCAGGCCGGCTCCGAAGTGTCCGCGCTCCTCGGCCGGATGCCTTCGGCGGTCGGCTACCAGCCGAACCTGGCCACGGAGATGGCCGCTCTCCAGGAGCGGATCACCTCCACCAAGAAGGGCTCGATCACGTCGCTGCAGGCCGTCTACGTGCCAGCGGACGACTACACGGACCCTGCGCCGGCAACGACGTTCGGCCACCTCGACTCGACCATTCGACTGGAGCGCTCGATCGCCGAGCTGGGCATCTACCCGGCCGTCGATCCGCTCACGTCCACCTCCCGCGTTCTCGATCCAAACATCGTGGGCCAGGAGCACTACGACACGGCGCGCGAGGTCCAGCGGGTCCTGCAGCGCTACCGCGACCTCCAGGACATCATCTCGATCCTGGGCATCGACGAGCTCTCCGAAGAGGACAAGGCCACCGTCGCCCGAGCCCGCCGGCTCCAGATCTTCAACAGCCAGCCGTTCCATGTGGCCGAGGTCTTCACCGGCCGTGAGGGCGCCTACGTGCCGATTCGGGACACGGTCGCATCCTTCAAGGAGATCCTCGAGGGCAAGGTCGACGACCTTCCCGAGCAGGCATTCTTCCTTGCGGGTACCCTCGACGACGTGCGCGCCAACGCAGCCAAGCTGGCCAAGTGAGTTCGCGCGGCGCTTGGCCGCCGGAAGCCTGTGCTCGCCGAGCCTTCCCTTCGGTCAGAGTCGGCTCGCTCCGGCTCCCGGTGTCCGTCGCCGCGCTTGCGGCTCAGCCACTCGGTTCCGCGTCGCGCACTAAGGAATAGATGAGATGCCACTCCATCTAGAGATAGTGACTCCGGAGAGACGAGCCTTCGAGGGCGACGTCGACGAAGTCATCGTGCCCGGCAGCGAGGGCGAGCTCGGCATCCTGCCGCATCACGCCCCCTTGATCTCGCTCCTGGGCCACGGCGTCCTGCGGCTCAGGCGAGGCGCGGACGAGGAGGAGTTCGCCATCTTCGGTGGCTTCGTCCAGGTCCGCCCGGACCGCGTCGTCGTCCTGGCCGAAACCGCCGACATGGCCTCCGAGATCGACGTCACCCGCGCGGAGCGGGCCCGTCGCGAGGCCCAGCGCGTGCTCGAAGGCGGCATGGTCGAACCCGCCGACCTCGGCGCCGCTCGCGCGGCACTGGAGCGGGCGATCGTCCGTCTCAAGGTCGCGGAGCGAGGCCCCCGATCTCGCGCCGAGCACGAAGGAGCCAGGCGCCGTCCGCCGGTGGCTCCGGGCCCGCCCTCGGGCGAGTAGGGGATGGCTGACGCTCGACCGTTCCACTGGGAGTTCAAGCCCGAGCCCGTCGCGAGGGAAGTCTTTCGCGTGGAGGGCGGCCGCCGGCTGAGCGGTTCCGTGTCCGTCGGCGGCGCCAAGAACGCCGCCCTCAAGCTCATGGCCGCCGCGACGTTGACCGGCGAGCGCTGTCGGTTCACCAACGTCCCCGAGATCGAAGACGTCCGGGTCCTGACCGAGGTTCTGCGCGACATCGGTGTGACGGTGGACCACCCGGAGCGAAACGTCTACGAGATCGCCTCGGGCGACGTGGACTGGCTCTTCGTGCCGCTCGAAGCCGCGGCCAAGATGCGAGCCAGCTTCATCCTCCTCGGTCCGCTTCTGACTCGCTTCGGCCGGGTCATCATCAGCAACCCGGGCGGCGACCGGATCGGCCGGCGGCCGGTCAACCTCCACGTCGACGCCATGCGCGCCCTCGGCGCGGAGATCGACTACCGCAACGGCTACTACTTCGCCAAGGCCCCGGGAAGGCTGCGCGGCGGCGCGATCAACTTCCCTCAGATCACCGTCATGGGCACGGAGAACGCCATGCTCGCGGCCGTCCTCGCCGACGGCCATACGACCATCGAGCCCGCGGCCCGAGAACCCGAGGTGGACGACCTCATCGAGTTCCTCCGAAAGATGGGCGCGCAAGTGGAACGGACGGCGCCCAACCGCATCGAGATCGAAGGCCGCCGTCGCCTCCGGGGCGCCGATCATTCGGTTGTGCCGGATCGGATCGAGGCCGGTACGTTCATCGCCGCCGCGGGAGCCACTCACGGCAAGATCACGCTGACCGGGGCTACCTGCGACCACCTGGGCTCGTTCCTGGACGTGATGGCGAGCATGGGCGTCTCCGTCAGCTGCGGCGCGGACACGATCGAAGTCGACGCGACCAACGCCGACCTCGAGGATCTGGCGTGCTGCGACATCGAGACGCAGCCGTATCCGGGCCTGGCGACCGACCTGCAGCCGCCCACCTGCGTTCTCCTGACCCAGGCCAGGGGCTCGAGCCGCGTCCACGAAGCCGTCTTCGAGGATCGCCTGGAGTGGCTCGTCGAGCTGCGCCGGATGGGCGCGGACGTAGAGATCGAAGACCAGCACCATGCCGTCATCAACGGCCCGTCGCCTCTCCACGGCGCCGACGTGGAGATCGGCGACCTGCGGGCCGGCGCGTCGCTTATCCTTGCCGCTCTCGTGGCCGACGGAGTTACCCACATCAGAGGCGCACATCACGTCCACCGCGGCTATGAGAAGATCGACGCGAAATTCCTGGAACTCGGGGCCAGGATCGAGCGGCTCTCTGAAGGGACTTAGCGCAACGGTATGAAGATCGGCATCGACCTGGGCACGGCCAACATCCTGGTTTACGTCAAAGGCCAGGGCATCGTGATGATGGAACCCTCAGTGGTGGCCGTGGACGACCAGAACCACATCGTCGCCGTGGGCGAAGAAGCCCGCGAGATGATCGGACGCACGCCCGGAAACATCCAGGCCATCCGCCCGATGCGCGACGGCGTCATCGCCGACTACGTCATCACCGAAGCGCTCCTGGACCACTTCATCCACCGCGTCCAGCAGGGCCGCCGCTTCGGCTGGGGCAAGCCCGAGGTCATGATCAGCGTCCCCGCCGGCGTGACGAGCGTAGAGAAACGCGCCGTTCGAGACGCGGCCCTGAAGGCCGGCGCGGGCGAGGCATACCTGATCGAAGAGCCCATGGCCGCGGCGATCGGGGCGAACGTGCCGATCAGCGGTCCGTCGGGCGCAATGATCATCGACATCGGCGGCGGAACCAGCGAGATCGCGGTCATATCCCTTGGCGCCATCGTCGTATCCACGAGCCTCCGCGTCGGCGGCAACAAGATCGACGAGGCAATCGCCAACTACGTCCGCAAGAAGTACAACCTGATGATCGGCGACCGAACGGCCGAAGAAGTGAAGATCCAGATCGGGACGGCTCTGCCGCTCGAACGCGAGCTGACGATGGACGTCCGCGGCCGAGACTTGATCGCCGGCCTGCCGCGCACCATTCCGCTGTCCAGCTCCGAGATCATGGAGGCGATGGAGCCGCCCCTTCAGCAGATCATCGGTGCCGTCCGGCTCGTCCTGGAGCAGACCCCGCCGGAGCTGTCGAGCGACATCATCGACAAGGGCATGGTCATGTCCGGCGGCGGCTCGCTGCTGCGCAACATAGACACGCTGCTGACCCAGGTCACCGGCGTTCCTTGCCACGTGGCCGACAACTCGCTCCATTGCGTGGCCCTCGGCACCGGCATCGCCCTGGAGCACTTCGACTTCTTCAAGAAGTACCTCGGGCCCCAGCTCTGATGACGGGATCCGCGCCGGCCAGGCCGAGCGACGAACGCGAGGTCGGGCAGGCGCCGCTCGCGCTCATAGACCTCCATTGCCACAGCCGCGGCAGCTTCGACTCGCTCGCGGATCCGCGAGCCATGATGAAGGCCGCCCTCAAGCGCGGGCTCACTCATCTGGCCATCACGGATCACGACCGCGTGGATGTCGCTCTGAGGGCTCGTGATGAGGCCCCGGACGGGTTGATCGTGATCGTCGGCGAGGAGATCAAGTCGGTCGACGGCGATCTTATCGCCGTCTTCCTCGACGAGCTCGTCCCTCCGGGGATGTCGGCGGTGGAGACCATCGCCTCCGTCCGCCAGCAGGGCGGGCTCGTGGGCGTCCCGCATCCGTTCGACAGCTTCCGCGGCTACGGCCACAAGAGCGGCGCGAAGCTCGAGGACATCGTCGACAAGGTGGACTGGATCGAGGCCTACAACGCCCGCGTCATTGGCGGCTCGGCCAACGAGCGAGCGGCGCTCTTCGCCCGCGAGCACGAACTGCCGGGACTCTGCGCCTCGGACTCGCACACGGTTCTGGAGGTCGGCGTCTCGTACAACGCCCTCGAGGGTGACCCGGGCACTCCGGAGGGCCTGCTTGCGGCACTCGCCGGCGTGGACATGCATCCCGGCCGCGCCACCTTCTACGTTCGGGCATGGACCCCGCTCGCCAAGATCATCCAGTCGCTCCGCGGAAACGGACGCGTCCAGCCCAGCCCTGCCGAGGGACAGAAGTGACCGGCCAGCCAGAGCATCATCGCCATCCGATCGGGGAGCCGCTGGCCGAGGAGGCCGACGCGCTGATTCATCCCGAAACGGCCGTCGAGGTTCCGCCGCCCGAGCAGATGTCGATCATCGCGCGGATCCGTCAGCCTCGGACGATCCTGTCCATCCTGGTTCCATTGGTCATTCTCGCGGTGGCCGTCTGGTTCAACCGCGACGACATGGCGAAGGTGCCCGGCCAGATCGCCCATGCGAACGGCGGGTTCGTACTGCTTGCCTTCCTCATCTACTACCTGGGCTTCCCGCTGCGGGGCTGGCGCTGGACCAAGCTCCTGTTCGGCGCGGGATACCGGGTCCTGGTGAAGGATGGGACTGAGATCCTGTTCCTTTCGTGGCTGGTCAACTGCGTGGTTCCGGCCAAGCTCGGCGACATCTACCGCGCCTACCTGCTCAAGCTCAACAGCCCCGTGTCCGCCACCAAGACCCTTGGCACGGTCTTCATGGAACGCATCCTGGACCTGATCGCCATTGCGGCGCTGGGTCTGATGGCGGGTTACTGGTACTTCCGGAACAGGCTCTTCGATCTCCCGGGCTCGGTCCAGTTCATCTTCGCCTTCGGTGTCGTGGTGATCCTTGCCCTGATCGTGGCACTCGTGGTGATGCGCAATTTCGGCCGGCGCGTGATCTCTTTGCTTCCTCTGCCGCACCGGGTCGTGGATTTCTACGACCGATTCGAGGAGGGCGTCTTCAGCTCCGTCGGGCTGCGCGGCCTGCCGATGCTGGGCATCCTGACCGGTCTGATCTGGCTCACCGAGGCGATGCGCCTCTACTTCGTCACCAGGGCTCTCGGGTCGGACCTGGGCATATCCGGTTCGATGTTCGTGGCTCTCGTCGGTTCGCTGCTGACCGCAATCCCGTTCACTCCCGCCGGCCTGGGCCTGGTGGAAGTCGGCATGACGGGCGTGCTGAGCACCGTCTTCAGGGTCGCGAGCCCTCAGGCCGCGGC
This sequence comes from Chloroflexota bacterium, assembly GCA_027364875.1. Taxonomy (GTDB): domain Bacteria; phylum Chloroflexota; class Limnocylindria; order Limnocylindrales; family CSP1-4; genus Fen-1039. Next base: position 26,703 of record DAHXON010000031.1, on the reverse strand, counting down.
GATCGTGCTCGTGGACCGGGCGATCAGCGTCTTCTCGATCGTGCTGCTCGGCTCGATCGCCTACCTGGTCTCCTCCAAGCCGCGAGGCGGGGGGATGAGGGTCGACGAGCTGACGCGCATCGTCCCCGAGCCCGGCTGAGCCCGCCGTCCCGGCTTTCTACAGGTTCCACGCGGGCAGAACATAAGGGCTACCTTGCCGTCACCTTTCTTCAGGAGACGGTAGTCGCCTTTCGTGCGGTACCAAAAGGCCATACACGCCCCGGCATCCCCCTCCGATAGTTCCAGTATCGGGGCAGTTTGCACCTAGCCGGGAGCGGACAACGCGCATGACCGGTCAGAACGGACGAGCTTTCAACGAGTGGTTGAGGGCCCAACTCAAGGCCAAGAAGATGTCGCAGCGCCAGCTCGCGCAGCAGTCGGGGGTGGATCACTCGACGATTTCGCGGCTTATCCGAGGCGACCGCATGCCGTCGCTCGGCACTGCCACAAAGCTGGCGAAGGGCCTGCGCGAGATCCGCGACGACTCCGAGGCGCCCCAGTATCTCGGAGCGGTGACGTCGGGTGCGACCAACCCAACCGCTCGCGTCGAATACGCGCTGCGAGCCGACGAGGTGCTCTCCGAGCCGCAGGTTCGCCAGGTGATGGAGTACTACCTCGCCGTCCGGATGCGCCGGTTCGGCCGCGGCTATGCCGGCCTCAGGTCCGACGACCGGACGATGGAGCCTCGAAGGATCATGGACGACCGGCGAGAGGCGCCGCTGCTGTCCGCCGTCGCCGGCCACATGGTCAGGCCGATGGCCCATCAGCTGCCGCCGCGTCCGCGACCCGGCCGAGAGGGCAGCTAGAGCGATCTCGCTCTTCGTCCGCGTTCCGAGTTCAATGGCGGCCCGGGGGTAAGCGCGCGTCCCGCGGCAAGATCCTCCAGCCGGGCGACATTCACCGCGTCGTAGCCGAACTCCGTGTCGGGCGTCTCCAGGTAGTAAGAGACGTGCGACAGCGCCGGATGGCAGAGCAGGTACGCGAGGCCGAGGCGGCCTATCAGACCCTCACCGAGGTGGGCATGCCGGTCGTGGCGCGACCCCTTCGGCGCGTGCGAGTCGTTCAAATGGATCATGGCCAGCCGATCCAGGCCGATCAGCTCGTCGAAGTGGCCGAGGACCCGGTCGATTGCCTCCGGGTCGGCGACGTCGTAGCCCGCGCCCCACAGGTGTGCCGAGTCGAGACAGAAGCTCAGCCCGGGCACGACTCCACGACTCGATGCGCCGTCCAGGATGCGGGCCATCTCCTCGATAGTGGATCCGAGGCTCGCGCCGCCGCCCGACGCGTTCTCGAGGACGAGCCGGACACCGTCTCCGCCGTCGCCGTCGCCGTCGCCCGGCCGCGGCCCAGGCCCGGGTCCCAGCGCCACGCCACCCGTCGCTAGCACCAGGCCGTCCGTCGCTAGCACCAGGCCGTCCACCACGCGCCGGATGCCGGCGTCCACGCCCGCCCCCCGATGCGACCCGATGTGGACGTTCACGAAGGCGGCCCCGAGCTCGTTGGCGTGTTCCAGCTCGTGGCGGAGCAGACCGACCGACAACCCGAACAACTCGTCGTTGGGACCGGCGAGGTTGATCAGGTAGGCCGCGTGGATGGCGACCGGGCCGATGTCCGCCTGGACCAGCCGCTGCCGGAACTCCGCGGCATGAGGCAGCGGCTGGCTGCGCCGCTGCCATGCCGTCGGGTTGTCGCTGAATACCTGGATCGTAGATGCGCCGATGGCGACCGCCCGATCCAGCACCCTGAGCAAGCCCATACCTATGGGCAGATGGGGTCCGGCCCGCCGGCCATCCGGCAGCTCGATCCTGGTTCTGCGCCTGCCGTCGCCCGAGATGCCGTCTCTCGGCGCCGAATCGGCCTCCGGCGCAGTCTCGTAGGGGTCGTCAGCTGCGCGCCGGTCGACCTTCAATGCGGCTTCCCCCTCGACCGCCGGGCGCGGGGCGAGACGCGGCCGTCAGCCGTCTCGATGGCCATTCCTGGTTGGGGCGTACTGGCCCGGCGTGTACGTGCCTCGGATCACCGGTTCGATCAGGCCGTAGTCGCCGCTGGTGCGCCGGTACAGAACGCACAATCGCTCGGTCTCGGCGTTGACGAAGATGAAGAACTGGTGGCCGAGCTCGTTCATCCGAGCCAGGGCGTCCTCTTCGAACATCGGCTCGATGGCGAATCGCTTCGTCTTGACGATCCGCGACGCCGCCGCCTCCCCCGCCTCGCCCGTCCGCTCGTCCTCTGCGGCACGCTCACGCCCCTTCGGCGTTGCCTCCGAGCTCGCCTTGAGCGCCCGGGCCGCTTCAGGGTGCGTCCTGTCGCGAGGCTTCTCGCGGGCGTCGACGGCCTGTCGCTCCAGGCGATCGATCACAATATCCAGGCAGGCCTGGTGCGTGGGGCCCGCCGCGTGGCCGCGGAGCTTCTGGCCCTCGACGATCAGAGTCACCTCCGCGATCTGCGAGTCCGCGGCGCTTCGATGCTGCTCCCGCGAAAACTCGACGACGGCGTCCGTCCTCTCGTCGAGGAGGCGCTCGAGCCGTCGCATCTTGCGCTCCGCGTATTGCCGGACGGAGTCGGATACGTCGATGTTCTTGCCCTTGACGATCGTCCTCACGGCCTACCTCCGCAACCCTGATTGCCTTTCGGGCTCGACCCGCGGTTGTTCCGCGCCGAGCCTCCGCCGTTCGCGCCAGTATAGGTTCCGCCTCCGGCGGAACGCCTCGGCCGTTTCCAGTAGCGGGCCGTGGACCAGGGGCCGGCCTCAGCGCTCACGGGCCACGGTCAGGGCCGAGACGGCCACGGCCCCGGCGTCATAGAGGACCTCCGCGCAGGCGGCCAGTGTCGAGCCGGTGGTCGCCACGTCGTCTACGAGCACCACCCAGCGGCCGCGAAGGCGCCAGGCGGGTATTCGCCGGGAAAGCTCGAATGCGCCGCTCACGTTGGTCAGACGCGCCTTGCGGCCCAGCTCGAACTGTGGCCGCGTGTTGCGGGCGCGCCTGAGTGCACGCTCGCACGGCAGGCCGAGGTGGCGGGCCAGGCTCTCCGAGAGCAATACCGCCTGGTCGTAGCCACGCCGCCGCTCCCTGTCCGCGTGGACTGGCACCGGACAGATGAGGTCGCCGCCGGCACCGGCAACTCTCCAGCGGGCGGCCATCGCTTCGGCGAGTGGCCGTGCCAGACGCCGCTCGCCGCCGTACTTGAGCTGATGCAGCGCGGCCCGCACAGAGCCCGAGAATGGGGCGCACCACTCGAGCTGGGCGATCGAGGGCGGTGCTTCGGCGCGGAGGCCCATACGGACTCCCGGGGCCAGCGACAGCCGCGAGACGAGCGGCGCGGCGCAGCGCTCGCAGAGCAGCACCCCTTCAAGCGAGCATCCGGCGCAGGCTGGCGGCAGTGCCAGGTCCAGCGCCGCGGAAACGAGAGCGGAAGGAGCGAGCGCAGCGGCCGAGATGGATGGCATGTGCCCGAGGTTACAGGCGGCCGATTGGCGGCCGCTTATCGCGGCCTGTCGCGGTCTCGCCTCTCAGGCAGCGCACACGCGGTGCTCAGGCGCGCCGGCAGCGCCAGCCGGCCTCAAACCACAGTGATTGCCACCTCATCACCCGCGGCCGTTCCCGTGGCGTCTATCGTACCCACGGGAAGCTCCAGGACTCCCTTGGCACCTCGGACCAGCCAGACCACCCCCCGCCAGCGGGGCACTGAACGGCGTGCCAGGAGGACCTTCCGCGGCCCGTCCGACCCGCCTGACGGCGGGGCCACGAACACGACGTCGATGGCGAACCGCATGAAGAACATGTGGATGCCGTTCTCGCCGGGCAGCCACAGGCCGTTTCCGGCGGGGAGACTTGCGCGCCCCATCAGACCAAGGAACTTGGCCCAGAGGGACGCTCCCTCCTCCAACCGTTCCGCGAGGATCGTGCCGCGCGTGAGGTTCCTGGCCACGAGCCAGCGGCGGCTCATTTTTTGATCTTGTCGCCGCCGAGGGTGACCATGATCGAGATCATCGCGGGTCCGAGGATGACGATGAACAGTGACGGGAAGATGCAGCCGACGAGCGGGAAGAGCATCTTGATCGGCGCTTTTGCGGCCGCCTCTTCGGCGCGCTGGCGGCGCTCGATCCGCAGCTGCTCGGACTGAACCTGAAGGACCTTGGAGATCGACACGCCCAGCTGCTCTGCCTGGATGATGGCACCGATGAAGTTGGAGAGGGGCGGAACCTCGGTCCTCGGGATCATGTCTCGGAGGGCATCGCGGCGGGCCTTGCCGACGCGAACCTCGGCCAGGGCCCGGCGGAACTCATCAGTAAGAGGCCCGGGCAGCTTCTCGACCACCTTGGCCAGTGCGGCATCGAAGCCGAGGCCGGCCCGCACGGAGATCGTCAGGAGGTCCAGGGTGTCCGGGATCATCTTGAGGATCGCCTTCTGGCGGGCCCGGACCTTGCCGCCCAGCCAGAACTCCGGGAGCAGGTACCCCACCCCCGTCAGGATCACGCCCAGCAGGAAGCCGAGCGAGAAGTTCTGGGCGACGATGCCGAGCAGGACGAAGGCGGTGATGCCGAGGCCGACGCCGACCAGGATCTTGACGCCGATCCAGTCCGTGACACGCAACTCGCCCGGGTTGCCCGCGAGGGCGAGCCGCTTCTCTGCGTTCTGAGTGGAGGACGCGCTGCCCATCCGGCTGCCTATCCTGGACAGCCGGGCGATGAGCGGTCGAATCGTCCGTTCCGCAAAAGGCTGCTGGAGCTCGAGCTCTTCGAGGTTTCTGGCCTGCAGCGACCCGAGCTGGGTCAGGCGAGCCTGCACCGGATCGACGGGATTGCCGCTGCCCAGGCCCAGAATGAGAAGGAGGATTCCGCCGCCGACGAGCAGACCGACTACCGGAACTAGCATCTCTCAGACCTCGATTGCGACGATGCGGCGGATCAGCATGAAGCCCACGAACATGTTGAAGCCGCCGATGCACAGCAAGGCCACTCCCAGGGGCAGCCCGAGCAGCGAAGGTGGGTTCTGGAACATCGGGCTCATGAAGCCCGGGTCGATGACCATCAGGGCCCCCATCAAACCGATGGGAAGCATCGCGACCACGTAACCCGAATAGCGCTGCTGAGCCGTGAGGGTCCGGATCTCGCCCTTGATACGGACTCGCTCGCGGATCGTGTAGGCGATGGAGTCGAGGATCTCGGCGAGGTTGCCGCCGACTTGATGCTGGATCGTGATCGCCGTGGCCATCAGCTCGAGGTCGTCGGAACGGACGCGGCGGACCATGTTCTCCAGCGCCGCGTCGAAGGCCAGGCCGAGGTTTACCTCGCGGACTACTCTGCCGAACTCCAGCGAGATGGGTGGCTGAGCTTCGCGAACGACCATCTCGATGGCCTGCAGGAACGAGGAGCCGGCTCGGAGGGCGTTGGCGATGAGGGTGATCGTGTCCGGAAGCTGCTTGTTGAAGGCGTTGAGGCGAGACGCCTGGCGCCGCTTGAGCCAGAACCTTGGCACGAAGAACCCGAACACGGCGCCGATGATCAGGGCCAGCGGCGTCTGCAGAGGCTTGAGGATGAACCCGACCACGATGAACACCAGCGGGACGCCCACGATGCTCGAGGCCCAGATGAACATGTACTCGCCGGGCTTGAGCTTGAGGTCCGCGCGCGCGATGTCGCGGGCAAGGTTGGCGCCGAAGTCGCGCTGCTCCACCACCCTGTTCAGGCGCGCCAGCGCGACGCTCTCCGCCATGAGGTGGCTGAGGCCCATCTGCTGGTTCGCTGACGGCGCGGCTGTCGCCTCTGACTTGCCGGCTGCATATCGTTCGAGTCGAGCGTTGATGCCTGCGCTTCTTCCCGAGCCGGCCAGGCCCAGGATCAGCACCATCAGCCCCGCGAACACCAGGAACCCGACTACGATCGCTCCCATAACGCTTCTCCCTGCCCCGGCCTACTACACGAAGCCGAAGAGGCCGCGCGGCAGGTGGATGCCCTTGATCTCGAACTTCTCGACGAACTTGGGCCTGATCCCGGTCGGCCGCAGGCGACCCTGGATCCGACCGTCGACTACGCCGGTCTGCTCGAAGAGGAACACGTCCTGCATCACGATCGTGTCGCCCTCGAGGCCCTGGACCTCGGTGATGTACTCGATCCGGCGCGAGCCGTCCTTCATGCGGGACTGGTGGACGATAAGATCCACGGCCGCCGAGACCTGCTCGCGGATTGCCCGGAGGGGCAGATCCACGCCGGCCATCAGGACCATCGTCTCGAGGCGGGCGAGCATGTCGCGCGGGGTGTTGGCGTGGCCGGTGGACATCGAGCCGTCGTGGCCCGTGTTCATGGCCTGAAGCATGTCCAGCGCTTCACCGCCTCGGCACTCGCCGACGATGATGCGGTCCGGCCTCATTCGCAGGGCATTCCGGACGAGCTCGCGGATCGGGATCGCTCCTCGTCCTTCGATGTTCGGCGGGCGGGACTCGAGCGTGACGACGTGCTCCTGGCGGAGCTGGAGCTCGGCCGCGTCTTCGATCGTCACTATCCGTTCGTCGTTGGGAATGAAGGACGAGAGGACGTTGAGGGTCGTCGTCTTGCCCGAGCCTGTGCCTCCCGCGACGAAGATGTTGAGGCGGGCTTCCACGCAGGCGCGCAGGAAGTCGAACATCTCCGGCGTGGCCGTTCCGAACCGGACCAGATCGTCCACCGTGAAAGGCGAGGCGGCGAATTTGCGGATGGTGATGACGGGGCCGATCAGCGACAGCGGTGGGATGATCGCGTTCACGCGGGAGCCGTCGGTCAGTCGGGCGTCCACCATCGGGCTCGACTCGTCGATGCGGCGGCCGATCGGGGCGATGATCCGATCGATGATCCGCATCACGTGGTCGTCGTTCTGGAAGACGACGTTAGTCAGCTCGAGCTTGCCGGAGCGCTCGATGTAGACCTGGCGCGGGCCGTTGACCATGATTTCAGTCACGGACTCGTCACGGAGCAAGGGCTCGAGCGGTCCGAGGCCGATGATCTCGTCCGTGATCTGCTCGAGCATCCTGACGCGCTCGGCGCGAGTGAGGGCCAGGCCCTCCTCGTCGATCACCCGGCTGAAGATCTCCTCGATCTGGCGCCGCACTTCAACCTGGTTCGCCAGGTCGAGCTTGGGATCGAGGTCCTGGATGACGCGGGTCTGGATCCGGAACTTGACCTCACGCAGCGATTCGCGGACCGGCGCCTGGGACATGAGCCGCTGGCCGGCGACTCCGGTCGACGGCGGTTGCGCTCCGGGAGGTCCTCCGGCCGGACCTGTCGGCGCACTCGGCGCCGCGCCCGGTCTGGCGCTCTCGATTCGTTTCAGAAGGGACATCGCCTACACCCCTTGCTGGCCCTGGCATCCGGCCGAACCGGACGCCGCCGGGCGAACTACCGCCACGCGAAGAGCGACTTGCCCTTCTGAGGAGGCTTTCGGCCATCCTCCTCGTGTGTGTCTCCATTGCCAACTATGGACGCGGCCAATCGGAAGACGTCCTGCGAGACCTGGCTTTCCCGGTTGCTCAGAACGAACGGGACGCCTCGGTTCAGCGCGTAGACGACAGCACGGCCATCGCTGACGATGGTGTGGTCCACCTTTCGGCCAATCGAATGCTCGACGTCCGCCACTCTGATTCCCAGCGTGGTGTCCGCCCGGTTGAGGACCAGCCGGATCTTGTGCGAGTAGCCGAGCTGCTCGGCCACCTCGAGAAAGAGCCGGATGTTCTTGATACTTGTGATCTCGAGGGTGAGCACTGTCAGAACGACGTCGGCAAGATCGAGGACGCCGAGCATGGTGTCGTTGAACCATGCCGCGCAGTCCACGACCACGACCTCGCTGTGCTGCCTGAGGATCTCGAGGACGTGCTTGACTCCCGCCGGCGTGATCAGCTCTGCCATCTCCGGAGAGGGTGGAGCCAGCAGGACTCGGATGCCGGACGAGTGGTTCACCATGAACGTATCGACCGTCTCCGGGTCGCGTCCGGCTTCGAGCTCGGGGACGAGCTCGGCCATCGACTTGTCTTTGGCGTTGAGGTTGAGGAGCACCGCGACGTCGCCGAACTGGAACGACCCGTCGACGAGAGTCACTTTCTTGCCGAGCTCGGACGCGGCGGCGACGGCCAGGTTGACGGCGATGGTGGTTCGACCCACGCCGCCCTTAGGGCTGAAGACCGCCACGATCAAGCCGTTCTGAGGAGCCTCCGGTGCACGCGGTCCCTGGGAGACCACGGCACGGCCGGCCTTCTCCTTCTCGCGGGAATAGACCTGTCGGATGGAAGCGGTCAGCTCGTCGCTGCTGAACGGCTTGACCAGGAACTCGCGAGCGCCAGCCAGCATCGACCGGCGCAGATAGTCCGCCTCGCCCTGGACCGACATCATGACGACCGCCGCGGTCGGTACTCGCGCCGACAGTCGCTCCGTCGCCGCGATGCCGTCCATGTCCGGCATGTTTATGTCCATCAGGATGATGTCGGGCAGCAGCCTGGAGGCCTGTTCGATCGCTTCAGCCCCGGAGGAGGCGGTCCCAGCCACGGCGATGTCCGGTTCGAAACCGAGCAGCTTGGTGAGATGGTCCCTTGTTTCGGGGATGTCGTCGACGATCAGGACCTGGATCCGGTCAGCCATCTAGTTGCTACGCTTCCAATGCGACGGAGTCGAGGAGAATCTCGGGGCAGGATGCGACGCGGTTGCGCGCAACCCCTACCACTGGACGTTCTTGGCGAGATCGGCGGGAATGATCGCTCGCTGGTCCACCGGCAGGACGCCGTACTTGTCGACCAGCATCTTGAAGGTGATGCCCGCTGTTGTGGCATCGGGCAGATCGTTGTCCTGGCTCGATCGGAGGGCGAGGGACAGATCGACGTAGTTCTGCGCGTCGGTCACTTCCTCCCGCTGGGCCCAGCGGAGCACCTCGGCCTCTTCGGGCTTGACCTCGACGACCACGATCATGTGCCGGCCCGTGTTCTGGACGATTGGCGCCGTGGGCTCGAGAACCGGCTCGCCCGAGGCCTGAGGATTCGCCGCCGCTCCGGGGGCCGGCAGGAGTGTGCCGAGCACTCGCCGATTCTGGATCACCATCTTCGTGGTGACGTCCTTGGCGCTATCGATCTTGACCGTGTTGCCGGCCGTGTCCTTGGATTCGAATCCCAGAGCCGGAACGTACACGCTCAGGACGATGTCGACGCGGTCGCCGGGGACGATGAGAGTACCCACGCCGTTGACCTGGTCGACCTCCATGGTCACACCAACCATGCCGCTGGCGACCGAGCCGGAGATGCTCTGGCCGTCCGCCATCGACCCGGGTGTCAGCAGGTCACGGCTGCCAACGATGATCTGGCCCTTCTTGATGGCCGCGGCCGTGATGCGCCCTGTGACAGATGTGGTGTCCACGAAGGTGTCGCCGGCGATGGAGACCTTGGAAACGAGCTCCTGGTTCGTGGTCACCATGTCCGCGGTGATCTGGACGCCCGCCGCGATGTCCTTGTTCGCGACTACGACCTGGACCTTTGGCTCCGGCGTGATCGAGGGCGCCGCCGACGGTCCGGAGGTCTTCGAGCCCCCTCCGCTGGCAATCACCACCGCACCGATGCCCCCAGTTACGGCGAGCAGGATTCCCACGAGAATGAGCAGTCGATTAGAGCGCTTCACAGATAACTCCCCGAGCGCGAGTGACAGGCGTGACGACGGTAGCCTTACGACGAACCTTACTGCGACTATACCAATGGGCTACATCGCCTAGGAAGGGTTTCCGGGCTGGCGGCGGGCTAAACCCGTGGGTGTCGGCGGGCCGGCCAGGATCGGGAGAGAGACAAAAGAAAACGGGCCGCGCTTTCGCGCGGCCCGTCAGCCTTGCGGCGATCTGCTAGATGCCCTTCGAAACCGAGGTCATGATCGTGTTGATCTGACCGCCGAGGGCGATGACCGCGCCGATGACGACGAGAGCGATGAGGGCGAGGATCAGGGCGTATTCCGCAAGGCCCTGGCCCTTCTTGGAGCGGAGAAGCATTCGAATGACCTCCTGATGAGAGCGGCCACCCAACCGGGTGTATGCCCGTAATTCTGTGGAAGGCTGCTCGCCGGCGCCACTAAGCAGATGGTAATGGGACTTCCTGGCGGTCCGATCTTGGGCGCAGCGACGAGCGCGGCACGCTCCTCACGGGCTCCTGCGGGTTCGGGCCTCCACCTCCGGGCGACCGGCGGGCTCTCCTTCCTGCCGACGTGACGGGGATTCCCCGTAAATTCGGGGAAACACGGCCATTTTGTAGCCCATAAGTACCAATGACCAGTAGCTATTTAGTCCCGGCAGCGCATCAGCAACCGGAAAATCGCCGATCCCGGGCTGAGCCGGCGCATCCATGCACCGAATCGGTGCCGCGAAGCACTTTCGACGGGCCTTCAGCACGCCCGCCGGAGCCAGGGACGGCCCGATTCGAGGTCCCCAGATAGGTCCGGCTGCCTAGGCCATAGACGTGAGGCCGGGCTAGACCTTCGAGGCTATGAACCCCAGGATCGCCGCGAGCTGATCGCCGAAGAAGACCAGGGCCACGATGCAGACGACGACCATTATCGCCAGGATGAGTCCGTACTCGACGATCCCCTGGCCGGCCTGATGGCATCGGCACACCGCTGAGGCTCGCCGTGCCAGGCTCGGGCGGCGCCGGTATCGCGAGGTCCGGGCCTTGCTCGCGAAAGGGCCTTCAGTGCCGGCGGCTCGGCTCAATTCGCGAGTTCGAGGACGACCTCTCGCCCGTCGTCCGCGAGCTCCGAGCGCACGCCGATCGTGTCGCAGCGCTGCTGGATTTCACGCCACGTGTTGGCAGGGAGCGTGAGTGGCTTGTTGGCTCTGCTCGCCCGGGTGATCTTGGCGGCCCGGGTCTCCTCGATCATCGCCTTGAGGACCTCGGGGATCTCGCGATCCGCGCCGCCCTTGCCCTTCTTCTCCGGCACGACGGGCTCCTCCGGCTCCGGCTCCTCGATTTCGTCCACGGCTTCACGCCGGGCGGCAATCCGGGCTTCCACCTTGTCCGGAGACCATTCGAAGCGGATCGAGATCCGGTCCGGATGGCAGGTCAGGTAGCCCGTCACGGATTCGTCGATGATGCGGAAGAGAGCGCTTTCCACATCCATCGGCAGGCGCCGATCGGTGCCGTACGACTCGAACTCGATGGGCGTCTGCGATCGCCGGCCGCGGTCGCGGGCCACTCGCCGAAGCGTGGGGACCAGGCCCAGGTCGTCGAGGACCATGGGCCGGACGTCGAAGATGAAGGTCTTGGTGGCGTCCAGCGTGTGCTGGACCATGTCCACGAGCTGGCCGATCTCCGTTTTGGCCTGAGACGGATCGCGGTCGAGCAGCCGCTCCACGATCTGGGCCTGCAGGACGATGTTGGTCAGGCTCTGAGCGGGGCCGTCGTGCATCCCTCTGGCGATCTCGCGGCGGAGGTCTTCCTGGGCAGCCAGGACCAGACGTGACACGGCGGGCGGAAGAGGTGTGCTCGTGTCGAGCTTGTCGGGCGTGTGCTGGGGCACGGCACCGCCCATAGAGGCTCGATCCAGATCCGCGCTGTAGCGGCGGAGGCTTTCCCGGAAGCGGCTCAGGATCTTGAGCTTGCCTTCCAGGATGTCGACCTGGGCCTCCATGATCGCGGCCCGGCGCGTCAGGGCCAGGAGCTGGTCGGCCTCGTCCTCGGGTTCTTCCGACTCGGTCCCGGCCGGCTTGAGCTTCTCGGCGGCTTGCGCACGCTTCTGCTCGTGACGCGTGGCCTCGGTCCGAGCCTGGTTGGTGAGCAGCTCGATCTCGCCGATCTCCCTGGTGAGGAGATCGACTTCCCGCCTTGCCCGCTCGGCGATCTCGAGCATTGGCAGGGGCAGCGCGTCGGGAGCTGTCACCGGAGTATCAGTCCTCAGGCATCCGGATCCAGCCCTGGCGCATCGCGTAGACGACGGCCTGGGTCCGGTCGTTGACGCTCAACTTGCGCAGGATGCTGGACATGTGGTTCTTGACGGTCTGCTCGCTGATCGACAGGGCATAGGCAACCTGCTTGTTGGTCATGCCCTGGGCGATGTTGTCGAGGATCTCGACTTCACGCGGCGACAGCGGAGCGAAGATCGGGGCAGCTTCCTGGCCGTAAATCGCGAGCTCGCGGAATTCCTTGAGCACTCGGCTGGCCACGGCCGGCTTGGCGAAGACCTTGTCGTTGATGAGGTACTCGCCGCTGGCCACGCGGCGGATGATGGCCACGAGGTCGTCCGGGGCGACGTCCTTGAGGATGAACGCCGCGGCTCCAGCCTTGATTGCGTCGAAGAGGGCGTCCTCGTCCTCGCTGACGGCCAGGACGATGATCCCGGCAGACGGCAGCTCGCGCTTGATCCGCTGGGTAGTCTCGATCCCGCCCGGAGCCGGCAGGGACAGGTCCATCAGGATGATGTCCGGCGAGAGCTGGACCGACATGTCGAAGGCGCTGCGGGTGTCGTCCGCCTCGCCCACGATCTCGAAGCCGGTTTCGCGCTCGAGGATGTTGCGCATCCCCACTCTGAAGAGAGCGTGATCGTCGACCAGCAGAATCGTGGTCTTGTCACCGCTCCGGCCACCGGAACCCGACCGGCGCCGCTCCGGTCCGGCGTAGTCGATCGAACTCATGCGCTCTCCTCTCCCATTGGAATCGACAGACCGACGACGGTGCCCCCGCCTGGTCGCGACCTAACCTCTAGCTGGGCGCCGATCAATTCGGCCCTCTCTCGCATGAACTGGAGACCAAAGTTGCGCCGACCGCGCGCCGCGACGGCACTGACATCGAAGCCGCGACCGTCGTCTGAGACCTCGAGGATCCAGTTCGACTGGTCGAGCCGGGTGGATACGACCGTTCGACTCGAGCCCGCGTGCTTGCGCACATTCTGAAGAGCTTCCTGGACGATTCGAAGCACCGCGGTCTGCTGAGTGGAATTCAGACCGTCTGTCGGCGCCTCGAGACTGGTTTCGACCGTGGCGCCGGTCAGGACGGCCATGCTTTCGACCGCGTCCATGATCGAGCCGTCGAGCCCGAGCTCGTCGAGGAGCGGCGGACGCAGCTGGCTGATCATGGTCCTGACTTCGCCGAGCTCGCGGCGGAGCAGCTCTCGCAGGAAGCGAAGCTCGCTGCCGGCCATCCCCGTGTCTTCGGCGATCACGCGCTCGATGTACTCCACCTGGAAGATGGCGTTCGAGAGCGCCTGTGCGGGCCCGTCGTGGACCTCCTGGGCCAGCCTGGAGCGCTCGGCTTCCTGGGCCTGGACGATCCGCATCTGCATGTCCGTCGGCAGGCCCGAATCGGCGACCTCGGCCAGAAGGCTGGCGTCGCCGCGCTCGAGGAAGAGCCAGGCATTCTCCATGCTTCGGACCGACAGCTCGAGCTTCGAGAGCTCCTGCTGGTGCCGGCCGAGATCGGCCGTCAGACGCTCCACCTCCGAGCGGAGGAGCTTCATCCGGGCGTCTTCGGCGCCGGCTTCGGCGGCTGCTTCCGGATCGAGGTCCGGCGAGGGCGAAAGACTCGGCTGGGGTGCGCGCTCGGCAGCCTCCAGCTGGTCGCGAAGGCGATGCCAGCGACCGAGGGTGTCGCGATAGGCCTCGCGATACCTTTCCGTGACGGAGCGGAGGCTGTTGGCCCCATAGCCAAGCGTCGACTTGGCCTCGGCGTATAACTCGTCGAAGCGCGAGTCGCGCGTTTCTGCGGGACCGCGTGCTGCGTCCATACCAAGCGGAGTATACGGGCCCTCTCTCATGGGCAGACGATCCGGAAGACGCGGAATTCTGACAGCGCCGAGCCGGGGGCAGGCGCCTCACCGTAGTTGTCGGTCAACTCGACCCCCGCGAAACACGCCGCGGCGGGCGAACCGTCCGCCAGGGCCGCCGGCCAGTGGCGGCCGGCGTCCGGCAGGTCGAGCACGACGAGGGACGAGTCGAACCGGCGAGCCAGAGCCAGCACCGAGGCCGGAGACTCATCGGGCAGCGCGATTGCCGGGACGCGGGCCGATTCGGCGACCCAGACGGGGAAGTTGGCTATCACCGGGCCCGAGGATTGGAGTGGCGTGGCTGTCCGCGCCATAGCCGCGTCGAGCTGCTGGTAGCGGTCCTGGACATCGCGGGAGTTGGCTGCGATGGCCGCAATCGAGATGAATGCCAGCGGAACAATCACCACGACGGCGAAGGTCGGCCCAAGCCAGGCCACCGGCCGGGTCCAGTGCCGGATGCGACCGATCCTGGCGATCAGGGCATCGAGCCCGAACAGGCAGGAAACCGCGAGCAGGACGTAGATCGCGCCCGCGGCGTGCAGGAACGTCCCGAACATGGTGCTGACGGGGAAGACCAGGCTCGTGACCAGGTAGGTGAGCGTCCCGGCCAGAAGGAGGCCGCGGAGGGCTCGGAGGCGCCAGACGACCGGCAGGGCGAGCAGTCCAACGAGCCCGATCGGGAAGCCCTGGGTCAGTAGGACGGAGAAGAGATCGTGGCCGAAGCCGCCCGCGTGCGCCTGCAGGATCTCCAGCGGACCCTGGGCCAGGTAGCGCGCCAGCGTCGGCGGGTCGGAGTACGAGAACACGTCCATGTTCGTGACATACAGGGCGTTCTGGACCGCCTGGCCGGGCAGCGGCGTTCCGAACGCCTGCCAATCGCGGATCGCCCACGGAATGTAGAGGAGCACGGCGAGCACGGCCGGGAGGGCGACGAGCTCGGCCCGCTGCCGCCGGGTTCCCCCGGTCCAGAACCAGGCCATGGCGAGCCAGGCCAAGCCCAGCCAGACGGCATCACTCCTGGTCAGAGCGGCGAGCCCCAGGACGATGCCGAGGGCGGCCAGCCTCCAATCGCGCAATCCTCGAGGAGCCGCGGAGATTCTGGTCATGAGCAGGCAGGCGGCCAGCGACAGCGCCGCGAAGGGCGCAGTGGAATCGGGCAGAGCCCCGTAGAGGACCAGCGGCCCGAGGAGGCTGGCAACAAGACCCGAGCCCAGGGCCAGCAGGCGGATCCGGCCGACGGGTAGTCCGCGCTCCTCCGCCGCATCGGCCGCGAGCCGCCAGGCAAGGACGGGGATCGTGGCGCTCACGAGCACGGACGAGAGCTGGGCCGCCCGGAACCAGTTCGCGGTGCCGGCAATGGCCATCGGGATCGCCGCCAGGAACGTCGGCAGGGGCAGCCAGATCTCGAAGGCGGCCCGGGGCGCGGCGAGCGGCGGGGTCTGGTAGCTCCAGAGCGAGTCACTGATGAGGCCGCGTCCGTCCACCAGATTCCGTGCCACTCCGGCGTAGTAGGCCGTGTCCTCGGGCACGGGGAAGCGAACCGCGGCCGCGGCGACGATCCGGATCAGAAGGGCGAGCAGGAAGAGGCCGCCCGCCGTGAGCCAGGCCTCGCGCCGGCTCACTGACCGACCTTGCGCCGGAGAGGAGTCGGACGCGTGGGCATGACGCGCCTGCGGGTCGCCCCCGCCATTGCCAATGCGAAAGTGACGAATGGGGATCCCACGGTCCGGGAGCGTACCATCCCCCAATTCCCTCTCCAGCGGTACTAACGGACTAGCCGCAAGCCGGACGCCGGCGGCCGATTCCGGCGTCCGACTCCCCCCGGCCCGTCGCCGGCTCTCCGCCGGTCGCCGTCGTCGGCGCCCGCCGCCCGCCGGTTTGCGCCCAGTCGCCACCAGTTGCGCCGGGCCGCGCGGCGCGGGTGCAGGGTGGGGGGCGTGCCCGTACACTCCGCGACATGCCCACGAGCCTCGGCATCGTCCTTCCTGCGTACAACGAAGAGGCGCGAATCGGCCCCGCGCTGGACGAGCTGTTCGCGTACCTGCGCTCCGCGCCCCCGGGAACACTGGCGGAGGCCGTCCGAGTCCTCGTCGTCGACGACGGCAGCACCGACCGGACGGTCGAGATCGTCCGGTCGCGGCCGGAGTTCGTCAGCGAGAGCGTTCCGGCGGCGAGCGCGGGCAGCGAGCTGCGCCTTGTCTCCGTACCGCACGGTGGCAAGGGATCGGCCGTGAGGGCAGGCATGCTCGCCCTTGACGCGGACCTCTTGGTCTTCGCCGACGCGGATATGGCCACTCCGCCCGATCAGCTGCCTCGCCTGGTCCGGGCGCTCGACCGGGCCGACGTTGCTCTCGGCAGCCGAATCCAGCCCGACGGGTCCGACATGAGGGCCTCGCAGCCCCGCTTTCGCCGCTGGGTCGGCAAGCTTTTCCGCCTTGCTGCGCAGGTCTGGGTGACCGGTCCCGTCAACGACACTCAGTGTGGCTTCAAGGGCTTTCGCGCTCCCGCCGCGAAGGATCTATTCGGCCTGCTCGAGGTGACCAGCATCGTCTTCGACGTGGACCTGATCTACCTGGCCCGCCGGCGCCACTACCGGATGGCGATCGTTCCCGTCGTCTGGGCGGATCGCCGGGGTTCTCGCATGCACGCGGCCCCGAAGCTCGCCGCCCGGGTCGCCTGGGATTTGATCCGCATCCGCTTCATCCATCGCGGCCTGGGCAGGGTTGCGCCGGCGGCCGATGCGGCCGGAGCGCAGGCCGTCGAGCCCCAATCCAACGGAGCCTCGCGGTCCGGGTCCTGAGTCCGTCGCGGCCGGGCAGGTCACTGGCCGCCCGGAGCCCGTCCGCCCGTCGCTCGTCCGCGGGCCATCGCCGGGGCGCTCGCGCCGGTGGTGCTATGCTCGATTCGTGATCACCCCACCCTGCCAGGTCGCCCGTCTGGCCATGCGCGAGTACTAAACGCTCGAATGACCACGCCTGACGTCGCGCACGAGGTCGGGACCTCCGGGCGGCTGGTCGCCCGCCGCCGTCCGTTCGCCGAGATAGCCGAAACCGATTGGGACCGCCTCGTCGCGGCCACGGTCTGGGCCACCCCCTTTTCGCGCCACTGCGTTCAGAGGGTCTGGTGGGACGCATACGGCGCGACGGCCCACGACCAGACTCTCGAGATCGTGGACGAGGCAACGAATCGGCTCGTCGGCATCGCTCCCCTGATGCATCGCCACGAGCTCGAGCCGGGTGACGTCGCGGCTCGAACGATGCTGCGCCACGCCTCCGGCCTGCCGCTCCACGCGGTGCCCGAGTCGGCGACGGCCGTCTTCTTCGGCGCCTCATATCACTCCGACTACGCGACGGTGCTGGCGGCGCCGGCCGATCTGCCGGCGGTCTGCGACGCGATCGTCGCGTTCCTCGCCCGTCAGGATCGTTCCCGCTGGGACGTGGTGGATCTGCGGCGGCTCCGCCAGGGCGACCCTGCCACGGATGAGTTGATGGCCGCCTTCGACCGGCGCTGCGAGGAAGCCTGCCTGTGCGCGACCCGTGAGGTCGAAGACGTCTGTCCGGTCGTGACCCTGCCGGAGGGCGTGGACTTTGAGGGTTATCTGGGGACCCTGGGCAAGAAGGAGCGTCACGAGATCCGGCGCAAGATGCGCCGCGCCGAGGCAGCCGGGACCGTCGCTCTGGAGAGCTCCGCGGATCCGCTCGCGGATCTGGACGAGTTCGTCGAGCTCCATCAGAAACGCTGGGGCGCCGAGGGGCTGTTTCCGCCAACCGAGGGCGGAGCCGCCAGCCGGCGCTTCTTCCACGGCCTTTTCGCCGATTGCGCCCCGACGGGCATCCTGGACCTGAGCTTCCTTACCGTCGGCGGACGCCGAATCGCGGCCGGAGTAACCTTCGACGACGGGGGAACCACCTACTACTACAACGCCGGCGTCGAGCCGGACGCGCGCGAGCTCTCGCCGGGAGTGGTCATGGTCGGACGCTACATCCAGCGGGCGATCGACCAGGGACGGCGGCGGCTGGATTTCCTGCGCGGCAACGAGCCCTACAAGTACGAGTGGGGAGCGGTGGACGTTCCGATCGAGCGTCTGCTCGTTCTCCGCACACAGAACGGATCGGAGGGGTAACCGTGGGTGCTGAGCATGCCGCGGAGCATGCGCCCGAACACGCCGCCCACCATTCACCACGCTCGGACGTGGAGCTGACCCACGAGATCATCGAGCCGTGCCTGGAGCAGTCCGCTCGGCGGCCGATCGACGGCGGGCGAGTGCGGGTGGTCGAGGTCATGGCCACCGGAACCAACGGTGGCGCGCAGGAGCACGTCTACTCGCTGGTCACCCGCCTGAATCAGAAGTGCTACGACGTCCGGGTCGTATCGCTGTCCCACGGCAGCAGCGTGCGCCGCCTCGAACGGGCCGGTTTCGACGTGACCGTGATCGACGAGCCCGACGACGGGCGGGCCGTCCACGCTCTGGCCGACGCTCTGGCGCCATTCCAGCCGGAAGTCGTCCACAACCACATGTATCGCGCCGAGGTCGTCGGGACCAGAGCGGCCTATCTCCTCGGCGAGAAGGGCTGCCGCCGGCCCGCCGTCATCTCGACCGTTCATTCGAGCCGGATCCGCTGCGGCGACGATCGGCTCACGCTTCGCCGGCTTACGCCCCTGATGGATCGCCTGATCGTCGTCTCGAAGGCGATCGAGCAGAAGATCCGCGAGGAAGGCCGAGACGGAACGCCGGTCAGCCTCATCTACAACGGCGTGGACCTGCAGCGATACAACCACCAGCAGCCCTGCTGCACGCTGCACGAGGACTACGACATCCCCGAAGCCTCGCCGATCGTGGGGGTAGTGGCGCGCCTGGAGGCGGAGAAGGGCCACCGGACTCTCCTGGACGCCTGGCCCGCCGTTCAGGCGATACATCCGGAGGCGTGGCTCCTGATCGTCGGCGAGGGCTCGGAGCGCAACGCGCTCGAAGCTCAGGCCGCCGAGCTGGGGATCTCATCGCGCGTCGTCTTCGCCGGGCGCCGCGAGGACGTGCCCGCCGTCACGGCCGCGCTCGACGTTGCCGTGCTCCCCTCGTATCGCGAGGCCCAGGGCCTCAGTGTTCTGGAGGCGATGGCGCTGAGCCGTCCGGTAGTGGCGTCGCGCGTCGGCGGCATCCCCGAGATGATCGAGGACGGCGTGAGCGGCCTGATGGTCCCGCCGAACGACTCGCCGGCCCTGGCCGGCGCGATCAACCGGCTTCTGTCGGACCACCCGTTCGCCGACATGATCGCCCGCCGCGGGCACGACCTGGTCCACGAGCGCTTCTGCATTGAGCTCATGGTCGACTCGGTCGAGACGATCTACGACGAAGCGGCCGCCCGGCTTCGGGCCTCGCACGGCGTGGCGAGCTGAACCGGGGAACGCCCTAGAGCACGCGGCCCAGCCAGCGACGAGGCATCTCTTCTCGGAAGCCCCCCTCACCCACGAGCGGCACGAATACGCAGGGGCCGCAGTCGTAGCGCGCCCAGCCCTGGGGGCCGCGGACCAGGAGGATCAGCTCCTGGTGATCGCGCCTGCCTATGGGCGCCACCAGACGACCGCCGTCGGCGAGCTGATCCGGGAGGGCCGGAGGAACGCGCGGGGCAGCCGCGGTGACCACGATTCCATCGAAGGGCGGCTCGCCCGGACGCCCCAGGCTGCCGTCGCCGACCTCGATGCGGACCAGGCCGCCGAGCCCGAGTGCCGCGATGCGCACTGAGGCGGCTTCGGCCAGCGCGGTCTTGCGCTCGATGCTCGTGACCCGGCAGCCGATCGTCGCGAGAACCGCCGCCTGGTAGCCGGAACCCGTCCCGACTTCGAGGATCCGCTTGCCTGGCCGTGGATCGAGAAGCTCCGTCATCCGACCCACCATGTATGGCTGGCTGATGCTCTGGCCGGCGGGGATGGGCAGAGCTTCGTCCGAATACGCAGACGCCTGGAGCTCGGCTGGCACGAATGGCTCGCGCGGCAGGCGGGCCATCGCCGCAAGCACCGCTTCGCTGGCTATGCCTCGGGCGCGGAGCTGCTGCTCGACCATCTCCGCGCGCAAGCGTTCCGATTCCCGGGAATCCACGCGTCGAAGATACGCTCGATCCGGGCCTGAGAGCGGCCGAGTCTCGAAGCTATGCGTCCGGCGGGTACGCGATACCGGGGTGGCGGTCCGCGGTGAGGCCGCAGCCCGGACGGTCGCGAAGACCTACGAGGCGGACGGTGAAGCGGCCGGGGTGGCGGTGGGCGTCGCGGTCGCAGCCGGGGTTGCGGTCGGCGCCACGCTTGCGCTCGGCACGAGAGAGGCCGAACCGCTCGGCGCCGGAGTGGCGTTGAACGTCGGCACGACGAGCGGCGTAAGCGTCGGCGCGGCCGGTGCGGGCAGGAAGCTGCCGAGCCAGGGCAGGAGCAGCACTCCGAGGAGCGCGGCGGCGCACAGCACCGCGAACGCGGCGGAAAGCCGATCGTCGACGTGGACGCGCTCGTGCGCTTCGCGAACGGATCCCAGGGACCGGCGGGCGGGTTCGGCCGCTCCGCGACCCTGGCGTCGCTCGGCGGTTGCGGGGGCCGCGGCTGTCGAGGCGAGCGTCTCGGGCTCTTCCTCGAACTCTTCGTCCGCCTCGACGAATTCCTCGGGCTCTTCCCCGAAGTCTTCCTCGAGGTCTTCGTCGGCCGGGAGAATCTCGTTGGGCTGAGGCTTGGCGCCTCGGTCCTTGTCCGTCATGCCCTCGTGCCACTCCTACTTGGATGGCCGCGCTGTGGCAGCCTGGTCAGGCACCGAGTGCCTGTGTCGTGCCCTAGATGGTGCAGCGCACCCGCCGGCAATTGACGGTGTCGGGCGCACCAATGCCTGGCAGTTTAGCCGACGCGCCCGCAACCCGCGAGGCGGCCCATGCTCAGGCCCTGCGAATCGAGCGAACCAGGAGCCCGGCGAGGCCCGCGACCAGCGTCAGGACGCCACATGCCACCAGGATCGGCCGGACGCCGACGACCTGCGCGAGACCCCCGCTCGTGACCATCGCCAGCGCGAGCGCGGCGTTGACCATCGCGAGTCGAATCGAGATCACCCGACCCAGAAGCTCGCCCGGGGTTCGCTGCTGGAAGATGGTCTGGCTCGGAATCACGAACAGCACGTTGCATATGCCGATGGCCGCGGCCAGAACCACGGCAGTCAACAGGTTCTGACTGACGCCGAGTGCGATCAGGACGGCGCCCGTTGCGGCGAAAGCGGCCACGATCGAAGTGCCCTTGGGCAGCCGATCCGCAAACCCGCCGATCACGACGCCGCCGCCCACGAGTCCGATGCCCATGGCCATCTCGAAGATGCCGTATGCCGTCGGCGTCCCCATGTCGCCCAGGGGAAGCAAGGCGAGCAGGAGGGGCGAGAGGGCGGTCAGCGCGCCAAGGCCGTATTCCGCGACGGAAGCCTGAACGGTCGTGGCGAACAGAACGGTCTCGGAACGGAGGAACTGCCACCCGGAAGCCAGCTCGTCGCGGATCGAAGTCGCAGGGCCCTCCATCGACCGGATAACCGGCGGGATCGCGACGGCCGCCACGAGCGCCGCGGAGGCGAAGTAGCTGACGCCGTCGACCCAGAATGCCAGCGCGAGCTGGGATCCCAGGAAGGCCACGAACAGCCCTCCCAGGCTGTAGCCAACCAGGTCGCTGGCCGTGTCCGCGACCCACATCGCCGAGTTGGCCGTCATCAGGTCCTCGTCCGGAACCACCTGGGGGAGCGCCGCCGCTCTGGCCGGCCGGAAGAACGACGACGTGGAAGCCAGCAAGAAGACCAGAATGACCACCAGCGAGATGTGGACTCCGGAGACAACCGGGATGAGAGCCACGATCACGCCGCGGATCAGATCGGAGCCGACCAGGACGCGCTTTCTGTCCCACCGATCGACGAGCGCGCCCGCCACGGGCCCAACGATGACGCTCGGGATCGTGACGGCGGCGAAGACGATGCCCAGGGCCAGGGGAGAGTTGCCGGTGGCGCCCGCGACGAGGAACACGAGCGCGACCTGATGGACGCGGTCGCCGAGCGAGCTGATGACCTGCCCCAGCCACATCGCCGAGAAGGTGGTGTTCGCGGCGAGCCGCACGTAGGGATGCTCGAGTGCCCCGCGGCTGGCAGGCTTCTCGAGCGCGACCGGCACGAGGCCGGAGTCTCGATGCGGTACCGGCGCGGCGATGCCCGCCGGATGGAAGCTCCAGTGCTCGACGACGATCACCGGCTCGCGAACGAGCGCGGCGAAGACGAACAAGCCCAGGCCCGCGGCGAGGAGCAAATCGCCAACCGAGGCCACCGACTGGAGCATCGGAATGGGTATCGGGATGATGTCGACGAGCGGGCCGCCGTGGGCGAAGAAGGAGCCGTCGACCGGCCCGGTCAGCATTCGATGGAAGTTGGAGTGGATCGCGGTCGAGTCGAGGCCCGCCGCCTCGAGGCTCGATCGCCAGACGGGCATCCAACCGCCGTTGGCGATGATCGCCAGGCCGTTCGCGGCCGTCCCGAGAGCGGCCGCGGTCAGTCCCGGGAGGCTGCGATTGACCAGCAGCATGCCCGTGAGCAGAACGTACGTCACGATCACGAGCCAGAGCCGCAGCCCGTCCGGGACGCTTCCGCCGGCCAGCGCGGCATCGAGGCCGAAGCGAGCAGCGGCCGCGGCCAGGAGCACGGGCAGCCAGCGAAGGCGGACGTTGATCAGGTTGTCGATCCGGCCGCCAACGAGCAGCCCGAGTCCCAGCCCCAGGAACACTCCGAGGACGGGCACCTACGCGGGCTCGGCGCTCAAGGAACCCTTCCCATTCGGAGCCGGCCCTTGCCCGGGCGTGGCTTCGATGGTGGATCCCCCGATAGTCGTGCCGGCCGACGCCATTCCACCGGCGGGGACGCCACCCGAGAGGCCGCCCGCCGCCTGGCCGATCAGCGGGACTTCGCGGACGCTCGGCCTGCCCGGATCCGTGAGCCCGGCCGCCCACCTGGTCTTGACGAACGCGTCTACCACGGCGGGGTCGAACTGGATGCCTCCGAACTTACGCAGCTCAGCCAGCGCCTGGCCGGGCGTGAGCGGAGTCATCCGATAGGGCCTGGCGGCCGTCATCGCTTCGAACGCGTCGGCGACGTGCAGGATCCGGGCGAGCTTGGGGATCTCGTCGGCGACGAGCCGATCGGGATAGCCCGAGCCGTTGAACCACTCGTGGTGGTGGAGGATGATCGGGATCTCAGGGGCGAGCCGCTTCACCGGGGCAATGATGTCCGCACCGAGCTTCGGGTGGGAGTTCATGACCATCCGCTCCTCGCGGGTCAGCCGCTCCTGCTTGAGCAGCACCGAGTCCGGCACTCCGATCTTGCCGATATCGTGGAGCAGGCCGCCCCACTCGAGCGCTTCGATCTCGTCATCGCTGCACTTCATCGCCTTGCCGATGTCGACCGAGATCTTCTGGACCTGCTGGCTGTGGCCGCTCGTGAAGGTGTCGCGCTTGTCGACGGCTTCCGCGAGGCTGCTGACGGTCTGGGTGAACATCTCGCGCACCTCGACGAACCGCGTGTACGCGATCCGCGTCGTGTACAGCGGCATCGCGAACAGCAGCACCGCCCACCACCCCGCCGTCATGTAGATCTGCGCCATAAGCCACGCAATGGGGGCGAGGGCCAGCATGTTGAGGTAGGCACCGCCAGAGGACCTTACCTGGTGCCAGGTTGACTGCTTATCCCGCAGCGAGACGATCAGGGCCGTGACGAGAATGTTGAGTGTGAAGTAGCACGAGCCAGCCACCAACGTCGCCACGAAGTCGACGAGAGGTATGTCTCGATACGGGAATAGCTGCAGCGTGAGCGCGCCAAGCACCGTCGGAGACGCGATGGCACACCTGTTGGCGAGAATGCCATACCAAGGAACCTGGCGGCGTAACTCCCGCAGCTGGGTCGTGCCCACCATGCTGACCCACGCCGCTGCAACTGGCCCCCCTAGAGACATGGACGCTACGATCGGCGCGAACGCCAGATCAAGATAGCTTCCGTTGGGCAAGAGGACGGGCACGGACGAGGCGATGATGGCCAGGCCCACCCAAAAAAGAACCCCGAGGAAGCTCGCGCCCGGTTGACGATCGGGTGAGATATCGGCAGAGACAGATGAGCACAGAAAAACTACCGCCAGCAACAAAGCCGTCGCTGACGACAGAAGCACCAACAAGATCCACAGCCGCCGACTGATCGCCACCGATTGGCAGGCTAGTGGATGGCTAGCGCCAGGGGTATGGGATATCCGTACTCAGAAAGGCCTGTAGCTGGCCCCGGACGAGAAGGCAGCCAGGAGCACAGCGGAGACGACTGAGGCGATACCCCGGAACCGGCGGAACATCGAGATCACCAGGGCCTGTTCGTGGACTCGGGAAGCATGCTGAGACTCCGAACTCAAGTGAGCGCTCACCGGTTGCACTTCCAGCTCAGTCCCGACCCAAGTGACCCAATTCGGCGGGGACCTCAAAGCCCAAGCGCCATGGCAAGGCTTGACGTAACCTCACCTAACTGACCCTATGGGTGGCGATCACCACCGGTCAATACGCCACCTTACCTAGGCCCCCTGGAACCACCTACAACGCCTCGAGCGGAGGTGGCTCGACTCCCAGCTGCTCCTTCATCACGCTGGCGAAATGGGTGTACTGCTCCAAAGCGGCACCGTGAGCACCAGTGCTCCGATACAGACGAAGCAACAAGAGTTCGATCTGATCGGCATCGGGGTCTGCCATCAAAGCCTGCTGGGCGAGGCTGATGGCGCGATCGTACATTCCTAGGCGGATGTCCTCGGCGATGGAGCGCTCGACCCTATCCATGAATGCCGCGTGTAGGCTGTCGCGGAAGCAGGTCGACCAGTCGTCGTAGAGAAAGTCTGTGGCGAAGCGAGATGTGTAGGTCGACGCGAGCAGGGCCACCGTCATCGGCTGGCAATCGCGGCGGAGCTCGGCGAGAAGCCGGAGGCAGTCCGTGCTGCGGCTGCCAACAAGGTGCTGATCGAGCCAGATCAGGTCTGCTTTCGCCACCAAATAGCCAGCCGTCGTCTTCTCGTCGTAACGGGGCTCGAACACCCGCCTTAGGAAATAGGCGGTCTGATTGAGTGAGTTGGCCGCGGCGCCGGGATCTAGCTCGGGCCAGAGGGCTTCCTGGATCTGCTCTCTGGTGGCACTGTACTGAGGACGGGTTAGCAGGTATCCAAGCAATGACAGCACCTTCTTCCTGACGTCCGCGCCCAGCACGACTCGATCTCCGACTCGAATCGACAGACGGCCGAGATCCTCGACATAGGCCCTGGGCGCCAGTCTTCGGCTCAGTCCGCGCGCCGCGTCCGCGATCTCCCCTGGCGCCCTGGCGACCCGACGGAGCAGGCCAACATCCTCAGAAGTGCCGATCTCGCCTAGGAGCACGGCGGCCCTTTCCACCGACGGATCACGGAGTCTGCTACTCGTCAGGAATGCTCGCAGAGGACGGCGCCAGCGCTCCGGACGACTGGAGGCTTCCTCTCGGACGAGCTGCCACCCGAGTGGTTGGAGATCATTCAGTTTAGGAACGAGCATGTGCGACAAGACCGAGAGGTATGCGCGATCCGTCGGATCGAGAGCGTCGACGTAGACGCCAACCCCCGGCTCGTCCAAGACGAGGCATCTCATCAACGACAGGGTCTTCCACCAGAACCAAGCCTGCTGCCGGTAGGCTAGAGCTTGGGCCTTGTCGAACTCCACTTCTAGAGACTGCCTATCGACTGTCTCGTGCGAAAGCGTCTCCAGATGGAGCGAGAGGAAGTTGGCGTGGAACGCGGGCTGGCGCCCATCCTCCGTAATGCCGGCGAGAAGGCTCCTGGCCTTCCCCACGTCACCGAAATGGAGGGCGGCTCGGGCACCAACGATCCGGCTCCGAGAGCCGCCGCGGACCGGGTTCTCGGAGGCTAGCTGATCTAGCAGTTCTATCTGATCCGGATCGAGCTCCCCATACAGCGCCTCGATCTCCGCCGCGTCGCAGATCCACGCAGGGTCGGCCCGGTTCTGTTCGCTGAGCAACGCTTCACGCATCAGGCTCCTTGCCGCCCCCAGATGTCCAAGATGCATCAGGCTCCGCGCTGTGGTCATGCGTGCCGCGTCGACGTCGAGATCGGCGGCGGCCGTAAGCAGGACCTGCGCAGCAGCCCGTCCTGCAGCCACGGCAGCGTCGTGGTTGCCTCTGGCCGCCTCCGTTTCTGCCAGATTGACGAGCGATATCCCTTCGAAGCGGCGATGGCCGTTGGCCCTGCTCAGGCGAGCAGAAGCCGTGAGAAGGGAGCAGAGGGCGTCTAGGCTTCCGTCGCGTATGGAACGCTCCATTGCCTGGCTCGCCCTCGCGATGGACACCTGCTCGGGATCCCCCTTTTCGAGCAGCACCTGGCAGCCTCGGTCGCACAGTTGGCTGTCCTGTAGTTCCGCTCCGGCATGCACGCAGCACTGTGCCCAGACGACGAGAAGATCATCCGGAGTCTGACATGTGGCCTCAAGCCCGCTGAGTGCGCGCCTTGCATCCGCGTACTTCGCGGCATTCATCAGCGCAAGCACCGCGAGGATGTCGTACCAGGGGTTCGAGGAGGGGTCGGGGAAGGCGTTCATCAGGTCTTCGGCGGCGCCGAGGTCGCCGGTGGAGATGATGGTGGGGACGGCGGCGCTGAGAACGCGGCGGACTTCGGCAGCTTCGCCGGCGGCTGCCCAGTGACGGGCGGCCAGGCGCCAGGAGATGGGCTCGAAGAGAGTGGCGGCACGGCGGTGCAGCTCGAGAACGCCGGCGGTTCATGGCGCCCTCATCCGCTGGTCCGCGAGTTCCTGCTGGCCAGGCTCGAAACCGAGGTTGGAACCGCCGGCGTTCTCGAGCTGCACCGCCGTGCCGCCACTCT
>DAHXON010000030.1 GCA_027364875.1 Chloroflexota bacterium | reverse complement strand
CGACGGCACCGACACCGCCACCATGACCATCGCCCTTCCGGCCGGCGTCAAGGAAGACGTGCAGGTCACCATGAGCATGGATGGCAACGCCGGCGATACGGTCGCCGTATCGGATCAGTTCGACGCGCAGGCAGACGGCAGCTGGCTCGCCAGTGACGACGAGACCATGTCGACGCTGTGCGAGGAGCTCGGCACCGGCAAGCACTCGATCACCCTGGCCGATTCGACCGGCAAGACGCTGGCCCAGGGCAGCTTCACGATTACGGGAGCTGCCGCGTCTCCCACGCCCGGAGTCGTGAGCGGTGGCGCGATCCTCGTCACGCCCGCGCTGTTCTCGTGTTCCGGGAGCACTACGCAGGTCCGGCTGACGATCGTGCTCGGACCCTCGGTTTCCGCGGATGAGGACGTGGATCTGATGATCGACGACAAGCTCCTTGGCTCGGATACCGTCGGCAGTGGTTTCGAGAAGCAAGCGGACGGTAGCTGGCTGGCGTCGGACTACGTCGAGATCCAGAACCTCTGCGCGTACGGCGACGGTCCCCACACGGCGAGCATCTGGGATTCCAGCAAGAGGGTCCTGGCCTCGGGCGTCTTCACGACTGAACCGTAGCCGCGGGCCGGAGGGCGGTCGACCGGCCGTCAGCCGGCCGCTCCCACCCCGGACCGTGCGACCCGGGCCGAGCGAATTGCGCGCAGGTCGAGCGCGCGCTTACTCGGGCCCGCAGTCCGCGCCGCCGGCCGCCCCGGCGCGAGCCGCAAGGGGCAGATAGACCGTGAACGTGCTGCCTCGACCGGGCTCCGTCTCAACCGCCATCGAGCCGTCGTTGGCTCTCACCAGGCCGAGCGCGACCGGCAGCCCCAGGCCGCGGCCGAGGAACTTGGTGGTGAAGAACGGGTCGAAGGCGTTGTGCACCGTCTGGGGATCCATGCCGCTGCCCGTGTCGGAGATGCGGAGGCAGGCGCAGTGAGCGCCCTCGCAGCTCCAGCCGGGCGAGATCAGCCTGGCGACGTCGATCTCCGATGACGGAATCTCGCGGACGGAGATCGTCACCTCGCCCTCGCCCGATATCGATTCCGCCGCGTTGGCGACCAGGTTCGTGAGTATCTGCATCAGATCGGTCTTGTTCGCCCGGATCGTCACCTCGCAGTCGGGCCACCGGGTCCGAAGGTGGATGCCGTCGGGCATGCTGGCGAGCAGCTCGAGCGTGGCGTCGCGGCAGGCCGCCACGAGGTCCAACCGGCGCCTGGTTCGGAGGCTCTGGCCCAGGTAGGCAAGCATCAGCTGACCGACGCTCGAGGCCTGATCGGCAGCTTCCATGGCACGGGTGATGTCCTCGCCTGGGTTTCCTCCGCGGCGGAGCTCTTCCAGGGCCAGATCGAGATGGCCGCTGACCGCGGTGAGCTTGTTGTTGAAGTGGTGCGCGACGGCGGCGGCCATTCGAGCCAGGCTCTCGGACTTTTCGGCCTGGCGCAGCCTGGCCTCGAGCCGCCGGCGCTCCTCTTCCGCGCTCGCCCGCTCGAGCACGAGGCCGATGCGGTGAGCCATGGCCATCAGCAGGTCGGCATCGGATCGCGAGAAGGGGATGTTCTGGCAGCGGCCGAGCAGGAGAACGCCGATGTCCTTCTGATCGCCGTTGATCGGCAGCCAGGCCGCGCTCAGCAGCCCGAGGCCGCTCAGCTGGGAGCTCATCCGGCAAGAGCCTTCGTTCGCCTCGCACAGGACCGCCGACCGGCTGAGGATGGCCTTTCGGGCGCAGCTGCCCTCGTCGCTCGTGAACGTGGCCACCATCTGCTCGTCGGGCAGCCCGATCGCGCCGAGGGGCGACAGGCTCGACGGCCCGTCGGACGAGAACAGCGTGACCACGTCCGCCGCGAATAGCGCCGACAAAGCGAGGAGCACCCGATCCACGACCACGGCTATCGGAGCCGGCTCGCTCAGGATGGCGAACAGCTGATTCAGCCGGGTGGTATCGCGGATCGCGATCTGATACTCGGCGAGGGGGACCTGGTGGAGGCGCGGGGCGCCCGGATCATCCGGGACGCCGTCATCGCCGCCCCGAGTTCCGCGATTCCGACCAGTCACTTCTTACCCCAACCAGGCGGGACGCCTGTTCCTGCCTCAAAGCGCCACTGCCGTGAGCGTGGCGTTGTGCGTGCCCAGGACGCCCGCCGTCCGCGCGAACTCGGCGCAGCAGTAGAAGCCGAACGTCGGGACGTCGCCCGCCGCCTCCTGCAGACGCCGGGCCTCCTCGGGCGCTCGATCCTTGAAGATCATCGCCCGGGCCGCGCAGCTGAAGGTCAGCAGGACGGCCGGTTCCGGGGCCGCCTCGATTGCGGTCTCGGCGACCTCTTCGGTGACGTCGAGCAGATCGTCGACGGAGCCGCCCATCACCTGGACCGCGCTGCCGACCGGTGGCACGCAGCCCTGGATCGTGAGCGTGCCCTGGTCGTTCTTGGACCGCGCGACGCGGATGATGTGGGTCCCGTCCGGCTGCATCAGCCCGAACGGATGCCAGATCGAAGTCCCCCAGAAGTTGTCGGGCGTCAGCTCGGTCTCGAGCCCCAGTTCCTCCTCGTACGCGGCGGCCGCCGGCCGTCCGCCCAGTTCCGCGATCTGAGTGCCCTCGGCGCTCGTGACCAGCAGCGGGGCCCCGATCGGATCCCAGCCGTGGCGGGTGACCACTCGGAGCGGCCGCTCGCTCGCGATCCAGAGAACCAGGGCCGCCTTGTTGAGCACCTCGCCGTCGTGGAAGACCGACGACTTGACGAATCGCTGCTCGTCGCCGGCCGCTCCGCCGACCATGGAGACCTTGGGGCCGCACACGCGGTAGACGCCCTGCACGAATTGCTGCAGGTCGCCCAGGAGCGAGTCGGTTATGAGGAGCGCGGCGCCGTTGGGGCTGTTGCCGGCCCGGCCGCGCGCGACGCGAGCCAGCGTCTGGCCCACGCCGTCGAGGTCGCCTTCGATGTCGGATGCCGAGGCGGCGGCGAAGCGGTATGGCCCGGCGGTCATCGCCAGCACGCCGACGCCGCCCCCGAAACCCAGATACTGGCCGCCGACGATCTCCCCTGAACCGGTGCAGCCCACCAGGAGCGCGTCGCCCGTGACCGACCTTACGCCCCGGAGCAGCGCCGGCAGGTCGTAGCGGGGCGTGGCGAACACCAGAACGAGCCCTGCTTCAGCGCCCTCCAGCGGTGCGACGGCGGCAGTTGCCGCCTCCCGGCCGGCTTCGAATGCCTCGCCGCGCGTGCACGATCCGATGCCCACGCGAACCCGATGGTCTTGCATGCGCCCACCCACAGCTGAGCCAGAAAACGGGCATGGCGACCCCGGGAACGGCTCGGCGAGTATAGGAAGGACCTCGCGGGTTCTCGTCATGAGAACTCGTGAGCGGGCGGGGTGGATGGTCCATGGGTCTTCTCCGCGAAACCGCCTACGAGAGCCGGCGCGGGCGGGGCCGGAGCCGGCGGCGGGCCGGAGCAGGGCCGGCGGCGCCGGAGCCCTCGCTTTGCTCCGGCGCGACTATCGCGTGGCTATGGGCGTCGCCGCGGCCGGTGGCGGCGGCGTCGGCGTCGCAGCCGGCACGGGCGTTGGGGCCGGAGTCGGCCGGGCCGTCGGCGCCGGCGTCGCAGCCGGCACGGGAGTTGGCGCCGGAGTCGGCCGGGCGGTCGAGGCGGGCGTTGCCGTCTGGCCGGCGACCACGGCGGTCGGGCTCGCCGTCGGTCCGGCGCTGGCCAATGGAGTCGGAGCGGCGGTTGGCGCGGCCGGGATGCCCAGGAACGGCCCCGTGACCGGCCCGGCCGGAACCGCCTTGAACGGCAGGGCGGAACCCGGCGGCTGGGCGCTCGCGGCGACGACGCCCGCCGCGAGGGCCAGGGCCAGGACTCCGCCGGCAACGAGCCCGAGCCGGCCGAAGCCGCTGTTCATCACGTCGCCGACGCTCGGTGTCAGCTCGAGGCCCATCTTGCGGCGCAGGACTTCCTCGAGCGGCGCGCGATTCGGATCGCCCAGGGCGTACACCGTTGCCGAGCCGTAGATGAGCAGCGCCCAGGCGAGCAGCCCGATCAGCACGAGCCCCAGCGGCGCCAGCCCGAGGCGGGCCACCACCAGCACGAGCAGCACCGCGGACACGGCCGCGACGAGCGACTCCACCCAGACCATTCGAATCTCGCGGACCGCGGCCGCGCCGGCGAACTTTGGCGTCCGCAGGAACACGCCCTTCTTCTGTACCAGGCCGCGCAGGCAGGCGAGGGCGATCACCCAGCTCAGCGAGAAGTTGACTCGCAGAGCGGCCATGGCGAGAACGGGGCCCGAGCCGGTCGTCACACGCAGGGCCCACAGGTACCTGACCAGCGCGAGGACGATGTAGACGGTAGGCAGCACGATGCCGATGCCGGTGAGCCGCTGGATGACGAACGGGCGATCCAGCACGGCCCCGACAGCGGTGGCGATCACGAACGCGGTGAAGCCGAGCGTCAGGAAGTCGTTGAACCACCACAGCGAACCCATGAGGTGGGCGTAGCGCTGGGCGACGGTCAGCCGGGAGCGCGAGTCGAGGAGCGTCCGCCAGTGGCGCCGCAGGATCTGGACCCCGCCGAAGGCCCACCGGAAGCGCTGCTTGCGAAGGCCCTCGTACGTCAGGGGCATGATCCCCCGCCCGAAAGCTCGCGGGATATAGACCGACCGGTAGCCTCGGGCGAGGACGCGCAGACTCACCTCGGCGTCCTCGGTGATGATGTCCTCGTCCCAGCCGCCCACCTCGTCGAGGGCCGAGCGGCGAATCAGGCCCATCGTCCCGGCGAAGATGATCGCGTTCCAATGGTTCCGGCTGACCATGCCCACCTTGAAGAAGTAGGCAAGGCCAACGTAGCAGGCCCGGTAGAACGCCGAATCCTCCCAGGTCCGGTAATCCTGGGGCGTCTGGACGAAGGCGACCGCGGGATCGTTGAAGTAGGGGACCAGGGACGTCAGCCAGTTGGGCTTGACGATGTAGTCCGCGTCGATGATGCCCACGATCTCGACGTCGGGCGCCAGATGATCCCGACCCCAGTTGAGCGCCCCGGCCTTGAAGCCGGGCCAATGCGGCAGGTGAATGAACTCGACCTGGTGGCCTTCCGTCGCGAGCCGGGTGCACTCCTCCATGAGCGGTCGCCACAACTCGGAGTCCGGTGTGTTGTTGTCGATCACCTGGACGCGCAGGGCCGGATAGTCGAGGGCGACGAGCGACCGGACGGTCTCGATGACGAGCTCGGGCGGCTCGTTGTACGTCGGCACCTGGATACAGACGACCGGCCAGCGGGCGGGCGGAGGCGGCAGCGGCGGCTCGCGCTCGATCGAGCAGATCGCGTCCACCATCTCGAACGCCGTCCCGAGGATCAGGGCCAGCGCAGCTACCTCGAGCACGACGAGCGCACCGCCCAGGAGCACCGACGTGGGATCGTGGGCGAGCAGAACCGCGGCCTGGGCGAGATAGGCGATGTAAAGGACGGTCGTCACCAGCAGGCTGGCGAAGCAGATCGTCCCGATGGCAAACCAGCGGCGCGGGCTGACCAGCGCCACGACCGCGACCGCGAGGCCGGCCTGGATTGGGCCTGTCGATCCCGTGAGGAAGGCCAGCAGCGCCACGCCCAGCCCGATCGCCACGAAGGCCTGGAAGCGCCAGGCCCAGCCGGGCATCGGGACTTCGCCCTCGGCGAGCAGGAACGCCGTCGAGACCGCGAGGATGGCGAACGACGTGAGAAGCGTCAGGTCCGGCATGGCTCGCAACCATGCCAGTACGCAAGGGTCGATCGGCGTTTACGGCGCGGCCCCCCGGATATCAGAGTCGTTGCAGCGGGGGGCAGGCAGGCCTGGTGGTCGTCGGCTCACGGCGCGCGGGTGGGCGCGGCGCGGGACAGGTCGTTGCTCGGTCAAGGGGTCCGGCGGCTGCTTTGCGATCATCGGCTCGACCAGATGGAACCATCGCCGGCGACGCGGCCTGGCGCGCCGCTCATCGAAAGGAAACGAGACATGCGAGCGGACATCGTGCCCGGCGCCACCTTCCCCGACTTCGAACTGCCCGACCAGAGCGGCAAGCGCCGCCGACTATCGGAGATGCAGGGTGGCGACCCAATGGTCGTCGTCCTGTCGCGGGGCGCCTTCTGCCCCAAGGATCGGCGCCAGCTGACCAACCTCGTGCAGCTCTGGCCGGAGATCAACGTGGCCTACACGAAGGTCGTCACGATCTCCACCGACGGCCTGCTCGAGACCAACGAGCTCCGAGACGGTCTGGGCGCCACCTGGCCGTTCCTGTCCGATCCGGGCCGCATCGTCCAGAAGGACCTCGACATCGCCGAGTACACGGATCCGGAGCACAACCCGATGATCCCGCACACGTTCGTGCTCGAGCCGGGCCTTCGCATCTTCAAGATCTACAACGGCTACTGGTTCTGGGGCCGGCCATCCAACGAGGATCTGCGCCACGACCTGCGCGAGATCACCCGGAAGATCCGCTCCGACTGGGACATCAGCACGCCGGAGATGCGGGCGAAGTGGGACAGCAGGCAGCGCGACGACTTCTGGCCCTACGGCCGAACGATGCGCGAGGTTCTGGCGAGCTCCCGTCAGGACTGAATCGCGGCTGGTTCAGGCGCCCGCGAGGCTGACCGCGTAGCACGTCGTCTCGAGGCTGCCCGCGCCGTAGAAGATCTCCGCGCCGGCCTCGATGCCGACGAGGTATGTCGCGTCGGGCATCCGTGGCGCGAGGTGATCGAGGAAGGCCTTGAGGTCGAGCGATGTCGAGATGGCGCTCGCGGCGCGCTCGGTGCCGGCTGCGCCCGCCGCGCTCTCCGTGCGGACGAAGGAATGGACCATCCAGCCTCGACTGGGATGCGGTCCCTCCCAGAGCTCCCACCGGGCTCCGTCGACGTCTACCGTGCCGCTCACCCGGCCGATCGGCGTGGGGCCGCCTTCACGATGGAGCCAGATCATCACCTCGTCCGACAGGTCGTCCATCGACGGATCGGGCACGCCCGCGAGCCAGATGTCGTAGGAGACGTTCAGCCGTCCGGGCCGGCTCGACGTCAGCTCGAGCGCCCAGTCGGAGCGCGCCTGCGCCAGATCGGCGGTCCTGATCGGCAGGCCGCTGCCGGGCTTCGGCCAGCCCCAGTGCCAGCCGAGGAGTGCGCTCACGTACGACTTGACCGAGTCCGGCGGGCCCTCCCAATCCCAGCTCGTGGACCACGCAACCGAGCCGTCCGGGCCGACCGCGGCCTCCGAAACCAGGCATTGCGTGCCGCGCCCGTCGCGCGCGCCCCACAGGTTGTTCAGCAGCAGGAACTTGCCGCGAGCCAGTGACTCGCCGTGTCCGCACACCCGATCCATGCGCACATTCTGGCGGATCGCGCGCCAGAGGTTGTCAGAATCCTTCGCGTGCCGGGCCCCGCGCCGGGCCGCGCCGCGTCCGGCCGAGCCGTGGCCGCGCCCCCGCACCGCGCTCCCGCGCCGGGCCGAGCCCCAGAACCTGTACAACTTCCGTCAGGCGAAAGTTGTTCGAGAACCAGGCGCCCGGGACACGCAGTTGGAGCCCCGACGCGCCACAGTTCGTGCGTGGAACGGCCGCCAACGCGTCTTTCGGCCGCCCTGAAGCCCTCGATTCCTCGAACAACTTCCGCCCCATGTAAGTTGTTCAAGAATCGCGCGCAGATGGGCCGCGGCAGGGGCGCACCGCGCCGGCGGTCCCTTCCGCCGGCCGCGCGCCGGGCCGCTGCGGCCCCTTCCTCGCCACCACCACCGCCGCGCGAGAAGGGGGCGTTGCGCGAGGCGGATGCCACGAGCGCTACGGCGGCCGATTCCCGGAACGTGTGCCGCAATTGCCGCCCGATTGTCGATTCGCCGGCTCCGTGCTCGTCTTCCCGATGATCGAAGGTCGGCCGGCGGAAGGTCCGGCCCCAAAGCCAGAACCGGTCTCGGAGGTTCGAAATGAGATACATCCTTCTGGTCTACACGCCGGAGAGCGAGCAGGGTCGGGGCGCGGATCCGGCCGAAGCGGGCATCTCGGCGCCATTCCTCGAGTACAACGACTGGCTCGATGAGCGTCGTATTCGCGTCGCGGGCGAGCGGCTGGCGGCTTCCGGCTCCGCGACCACGGTCCGGCTCCGCGATGGCAGCCGGCTGATCACCGACGGGCCGTTCGCCGAGACGAAGGAGGTCCTGGGCGGCTACTACATCCTCGAGTGCCGGGACCTCGACGAAGCCCTCGAGGCGGCGGCTCGCTGCCCGGCCGCGATGCTAGGTTCGATCGAGGTCCGCCCGATCGTCCCGCAACCCGGCATGACCGGACCGGAGCCGGCCGCCCGAGTGCCCGGCCGCGCGACCTGACCGTGGCCGCTCGCGACCCCGCCGAGCCCAACGCCGCCGACCCAGCCGCGTCCACCGCCGCCGGCCCAGCCGCGTCCACCGCCACCGACCCCGGCGCCGCGATCGAGCGCGCCTATCGAGAGGCCTACGGCGCGGTTCTCGCGACGTCGATCAGGTTCCTGGGCGGCGATTTCGACGCCGCCGAGGAGGCTGTCGCCGAAGCCTTCGCCGCCGCCCTGGAGACGTGGCCCCGGGATGGCATCCCTGCCAACGCGGCGGCGTGGCTGACGACTGCGGCACGCAACCGGGCCCTCGACCGGATCCGGCGCGAGCGCCGGCAGGCGGACAAGCTGGACCGTCTGGGCCGGGAAACGGAAGGGGAGGTCGATTCGATGCAGATCGGGAGCGAGGACCGGCTCGAGGACGACCGCCTCCGACTCATCTTCACGTGCTGCCATCCCGCGCTGCCGCTCGACGCCCGCGTCGCCCTGACCCTGCGTACGCTCGGCGGACTTACCACGCCGGAGATCGCGCGGGCTTTTCTCGTGCCTGAGGCGACTCTGGCCCAGCGGCTCGTTCGGGCCAAACGCAAGATCCGCGAAGCTGGAATCCCGTACCGCGTTCCCACAAGCGACGAACTGCCGGCGCGCCTGGACGGCGTGCTCGCGACCCTGTACCTGGTCTTCAACGAGGGCTACCTGGCGACGTCGGGCGAGTTGTCGGTTCGACAGGAGCTGTGCGCCGAGGCGATTCGGCTTGCCTCGATTCTCGCCGGCTTGTTGCCCGCTCGATCCGAGACGCACGGCCTGCTGGCGCTCTTTCTCTTCCAGGACTCCCGCCGGGATGCTCGGCTGACGTCAGACGGCTCGATAGCTCTTCTCGAGGATCAGGACCGCGCTCTTTGGGAACGGGGCGAGATCGAGCGCGGTTTCGTGGCGCTCGATCTGGGATTCGCCGCCGCCCGGGCCGTCCCTGCAGGCCGCTACTTGCTCCAGGCGGCGATCGCCGCCGAGCACGCCCGAACCATCGACGGCGCTCGAACCGACTGGCGGGTAATTGCCACGCTCTACGCCGGCCTCGAACGGATCGACCCGAACCCGGTGGTCACGCTCAACAGGGCTGTCGCGGTCGCGCAGGCCGATGGTCCGGCAGCCGGGCTTTCACTGCTGGACGACCCGATGGTTCGAGGGCGGCTGGCCGGCTATCACCTCCTGCCGGCGGCGCGAGCCGACATGCTGCGCCGGCTCGGTCGCCTTCCGGAGGCCGTCGCCGAGTACGAACGGGCCGCGGCCCTGGCCGTCAACGACGCCGAGCGCCGGTTCCTCCAGCGCCGCCTCGCCGAAACCCGCCAATGAAATGGGCGGGGTCGCAATCCGCGACCCCGCCCGATATGGCGCGAACGAGCGCCGTCGGACTCGGATGGGCTACATCAGCCCGACGACGTGGCCCTCCGGGTCGGCGAAGAGCGCGATAGTGGTCTGGGGAGCGACTTCGGTCAGCGGCATGATCACCTTGCCGCCGAGCTTCTCGATCCTGCGGAGGGTTCCCTCCGGATCGTCGGCATGGACGTAGAAGGTGACGCGGCCCTGGCCGCCGTCCGGCGACTTGCCGATACCCGCGGTGAGCCCGCCGTCCTCGCGATGCATCCCGTAGCCGCCGGGATTGTTGGTTTCGATACCCCAGCCGAACGCCTCCGCGTAGAACTTCTGGAGCTTCTCGCCGTCGCGGCCAACGACTTCGACGTGGATCACATGAGTTGCCATTGCGTCGGTCTCCTCGCTCGAGTGCTTGATCGACGGCCGATCGAATCGACCGTCCAGCAACCCGACGACGCACGACAGTTCGAATCGACAGGGCGGAAATGCGGACCGCGACGTGAGACGGCGGACGGCTCAGGAAGCTACCGGCGCGGTGGCGCGAGCCTCCAGGAACGAGATGACCGCGGACGGCAGGGCCGGGTGCGTCAGGACGTCGTAGTGAGTCGCGCCCGGCAGGACCGCCAGGCGATGGATCGGCCGGCCGCCGCCGTCCAGGCCCGCGTCGCGGAGTCCGCCGCCCAGGAGCCGGTAGAACTCGGCGATGTGGGCCGTGCTGACAGCGTCCGCATCCGCATACGCAAGCATCACCGGCGCCCGGATCCCCGCCACGCCGTCGGACCAGTCGTAGTCGCGGGTGAGCAACTCGCCGAGCTTGGTGAACAGCGCGCCCCAATCCGTGTCGGTGTAGAGCTGGGCAAGCTGGGATTGGGGCATGTAGCGCGCAGCCTCGGGTCCCATCTGGGCCATGCCGGCGAGCACCTCGGGGTAGAAGCCGTCGCGGCGGAACGGGGTGGAAATGAGAACGAGCTTCCGAACCACTTGCGGATGCCTGATAGCGGTCTGCAGGGCCACGCCTCCGCCGAGGGAGTAGCCCATGAAGTCGGCCGAGGAGTAGCCCAGGTCCGATACCAGTGCGGCCATGTCGTCGGCCATGGTCTCGAATCGGAGCGGCCGGTCCACGTCCGCCGTCCGCCCGTGGGCCTGGAGATGGACGGCGATCAGCTGCCGCCTCGCGGCGAGGGGCTGGATCAAGGGCGCGAACATCTCGCTCGCGCCGACGCCGCCGTGCATCAGGACAAGAGGCCGCCCGCTGCCCTGGACCTCGTAGTAGAGGCGCAGCCCGTTGATCTCGGCGTAGCCGCCCGCCGGCCCGACCGGCTCCCGGTTCGACCGCTCGGACGTCATCTGGGGCTCTCGTTCGTCTGCCCGGCGCGGCCGGCCGCCCGTTCGACCGCGCGTCCGAATGGATGGAAGCCGGGTTCCTCGAGCCCCCAGCTCACGATGAAGCGCGGCCTGATGCGAACGAACTGCGGCACGAAGTTGGGAAATCGCGGGTTGACCTCGCCGCCGCCGCTCTCGTGCAGCTCGGCGTCGCCGCGGATCTCCACGGCCCGGGCTCCCTGTGGATTGGCGTCGTCCACCAGGACCGTGGCCCTGTGGTTCCTCTGGAGGTCGCGCCACTTCTTGCCCGCCGCGAAGTCCACGCCCCCGATGTCGATCGCATCCTCGGCGGGGTTGTAGCGGAAGGTGACCGGGATCACGTGGGGCTGCCCATTTGCGCCCACGGTCGCCAGGCGGCACATCGTCATGCGCTGCAGATACTCGACCTCGGTGGCGGTAAAGGCGCTCACGATCGTGCTCCGTAACGTCCGATCAACTTCAACGTCCGATCGACTTCGCGCGGCCTCGGGGGCCTCGGCCCCGACCTCTAGGGCCTGGAACCGGCGCCGGGCTGCTGGACGATCACCAGCCGGTTGCCGTCCTGGTCGCGGAAGGCAAACATCGGAATCGGGACGAGGAGAAGCTCCTCGTCTGTGTCGACGCCGCGGGCCCGCAGGTCGGCGTGCGCGGCGGCCGCGTCGTCCGTCGCGAGTCGGATCTGTGTGTCCACGCCCGCGCCGCCCGCGGGAACGCTCATCAGGGCGATCGAAGTGGTCGCGCCGGGAGGCGCAACCTCAACCCAGCGCCGCCCGGGCCCGAAGGCCGCGTCCAGCCGTTTCTCGAACCCGAGGTTCTCGACGTAGAAGCTGACGGCTCGATCCTGGTCGGTGACAGGTATGCCCACCGTCCTGACTTCACCTATCCGTGTCCTGGCGCCCGTGCCCGCCATCTCTGCCTCCGTGCGCGGCTTGCTCCGCCCGCCAGTGTCATACGGAATCGGTTGACGGAATCGAGTGGCGACTCGGAGGCCCAACGGGCGGTCCCGCACGCCGGTCGCGGCCGTCGGGTCTGCGCCCCGCCGCTACCGTGACCCGGCTCGGGCGCGGCCCCGCCCTGCCGGACCGGCCCGCGGCTCCGCCCGAACCGGGACAGCCTCGGCCGCGACCCGCCCGGGCCGGGACGGGTCCGTCAGCCCTCGCTTGCCTCTACGTCCGCCGGCACGGGTACCGGAGCGGGGCCCTGGTCCACGCCCAGGCTGGTCGGGAACCAGTTCCAGCGGCCGAGCAGGACGACCACCGACGGCACCAGGAGCGAGCGGACCAGGAACGTGTCCATCAGGACGCCCGCGGCGATGCCGTAGCCGATCTGCTGGATCTGGCCGGCACCGGGCGTGCCGCTCGTGGCGACGGCGAGGACCGCGAAGCTGCCGCCCAGGATCACCCCGGCGGTGGTCACCGTGCTGCCGGTCTTGCCGATTGCCCGGGCCACCGCCTCGCGCAGCGGCAGCCGGTGCGCCTCCTCACGGATCCGGCTCATGACCAGGATGTTGTAGTCCGAGCCGAGGGCCATCAGGAAGACGAACATCAAGAAGGGCAGGACGAAGTTGAGCCCGGCGTCGCCGCCGAACCGGACGAAGATGATGCCGGTCAGCCCGAGCGCCCCCAGGTATGAGACGACGACGCTGGCCACCAGATAGAGCGGCGCCACCGCGCTGCGCATGACCACCGCCAGCAGAATGGCGATCAGGAGCGCCACGAGCGGGATGATCCGCAGGAGGTCCGACGCGGAGATCTGGCGGATGTCGTATGAGAACTCGAGGTTGCCGAGCAAACCGGTGGCGGACGCGCCGGCGGCGGAGCCCACGCGATCGACCTCCGCGCGCAAGCCGGGGACCGTGTCGAGGGCGGCCGGGCTCGATGAGTCGGAGCCGCTGACCTCGGCCGAGTATTCGACCGTCAAGCCGTCGGGGCTGATCAGCTGGCCTTCGGCCCGGTAGGCGTTGTAGAGCTGCGCCGCTACACCCGTCGCGGCGAGCTGCGCCGGGGTGGGCACGGGCGGAAGCGCTCTGGCCGGACCCAGCGTGTTGTGGAGCTGGGTCAGCTGGGCGGTCGTGACCGGGATCCCGTTGGGATCGAGCGGCCCAACCACGCTCTTGAACTGCGGCAGCGCCGAGAGACCGGCCTGGGCGGTCTGCAGCTCCGCCAGGTTCCCCCAGACCGGCTTGTCGAACTGGAACAGGACGGCGGTGCGGACGATCGTCGACGCGGGGAAGTGGGCGTTGAGAGCGGTCTGACCGGCCGCCGAATCGGTCCCGGAAGCGCTCGGCGAGATGTCGCCGAAACCGCCTGTTCCGGTGCTCAGCAACGTGGCCGCCATGCCGCCGAACAGGACCACCCCAAGCAGAAGCGTGACCGCCGGCCGGCGCGTGGAGACGGCCGCGATGCGGTCCCAGATGCCGACCCGCTCAATCTCGCGGTGCTTGATGTCGCTCGGCCAGAAGACCGCCCGGCCAAAGATGGCCAGGAGTGCCGGCAGCAGCGTGAGCCCGGCGAGCAGCATCAGGGCAATGCCGATGGCCAGCGACGGCCCCATGCTCTGGTACAGGCCGAACTGGGCGAGGGCCACGCTGGACAGCGCGGCGATGACCGTCAGGGCGGAGAAAGTGATCGACTCGCCCACCCGGGTCACGGCCTGGACGACCGCCTCGGAGCCGGAGAGGCCGCGGCGAAGCTCCTCGCGGACCCGGAAGACCAGGAACACGCCGTAGTCGGTTCCCGCGCCCAGGATCAGCACGATGAGCATGAACTCGGTGATCGACGAAACCTGTATGCCGGCGCTGGCGGCCTGGGCGATCACCGGTCCGGCGAGCACGAGCACGATCGCGGCGGGTATGAGGGTCACGAGCGGCGCCAGCAACGCCCGATAGGCGAGCAGAAGCAGCAGCACGATGAACAGCAGCGACAGGCTCTGAGTTCGATCCTGGGACGCGCCCGAACTGTTGGCGTTGTCCACGAGGGTGGGGATCTCGCCGGTCAGATGGACCTGGAGTCCCGCCGGGGCGGCGGCCGCTGCGGCGGATCGCATCGCGTCCACGAGCGGGGCCGGGCTGGCGCCGCCGAAGTCCGCGACCTGGGCCTCGATCAGGGCCTGGCGGGCCTCGCCGTCCTGCGAGATCCCCAGGTCGATCACGTCTTTGACCGAGTTGACGCCCTTGATCCGTGTCTCCATCTGATCGATTGCGGCATTGTCGGCCGCCGTCAGTCCGCCAGGGCGGACCGCGATCAGCGTGGCCGTTCCCAGGCTGACGTCCTGGAACGGCTTGGCCATGTTGGCCGCCTGGATGCTCGGCACGTTGGCCGGCAGGAAGCCGCTCGTCGTGTCCTTGGCCACGCTCGAGAGGGATGGGAGCGTTCGGACGGCCACCACGGTCACCACGATCCAGGCGGCGACGATCAGGAAACGGAAGCGGACGCTCGCGATTCCGATCAGGGCAAAGACGCGATTCATGGTTTCCTCTGGTTCTCGAGTTGCGGGCGTCCTGCGAGCGCGGAGGGTCCGACGATGCGATGCCGCGATCCGCACGTGGGCGCCGACGGAATGGGCTGCGTGAAGCGGAACCTTCACACGGACCGGCGGGCAGCCGAAGCCGGGGCGCGGGTTGATGCGCCATACGGACCGGATTCGGGCGTGCGGCAGCCGCAACTCGGAAGGCGACTCGCAAGGGCTTCTTGACACGGCCCTGGGTTCTGCCACGATCGCCCGGGAGCTATAGATGATCGCTTCTCCCACGAGGCTCGACTCCAGGACCGCCGCGCCGCTGGCCGCGGCTGCGGCAACCGTGGCCTGTGGAACCGCCATGGGATTCGCCATCGGCGGCGGCTGGGTCTATGCCGGGCGGACCGTGGCAGTCAGCGTCCCCGCCGCAATCGCGTTCGCCCTGATGGTCAGGCTCAGACCGCAGACCGCGCTCGTCGGTCTGGTGGGCCTCGCCGTTGGGACCCTGGCGATGCTCTTCAGCACGCCGAACGTCATGCCGTTGCTCGCCGTCAGCGTCCTCGCAACCGGCTCGGCGCTGATCCTCGCCAGACGCGGCAATCCTCTCGATGCGCTCGCCGGCTTCTACGCGGCCTGGATCGCCCTGGCTCTGTTGCTGGAAGGCGGCGCCGTGCTGGGCGCCAACCTCTCGCTCTGAGCCCGCGACCCGCCGCGGCGGTTCTAGCCCTGGACGACCGCCAGGATGTTGCCCGCCGGATCCTTGAACCAGGCGATGGGCGGTCCCTGCTCGGGCCGCTCCGGCCGGACGATGCCGCGGGCGTCCTGGGGGATGCCGGGATAGCGCTCCAGCTCGATCCCGAGGGCCGTCAGCTGATCGA
Organism: Chloroflexota bacterium; assembly: GCA_027364875.1. Lineage (GTDB taxonomy): Bacteria > Chloroflexota > Limnocylindria > Limnocylindrales > CSP1-4 > Fen-1039. The sequence goes on along the minus strand of DAHXON010000030.1, from coordinate 20,025 downwards.
CCGCCCGGTCGATGTCTTCAACCGGGAAGTTCAGGACCGTGTATGGCGCCGGTACGTGGTCCGGTTTGGGGTAGATGAGGACCCGTCCGCCGTCGCGCAGACGCAGGGTCAGCATGCCGTTTGCCTGGGTTACATCGAGGCCGAGCTTTCGGCCGTAGAAGTCCAGGCAGGCCGGAATGTCGTTCGACGAGAAGCCGGAGAACGCGTGGCTCTCTCTGAACACTGGACTCCTCCAGGCTCCTGATGGGCGGGCGGCTCCCGCCGGATCAACGTATCCCCGGAGTCCGGGCCCCGGAGGCCGGCCATCAGCCGGACCGCATCGTGAGTCTAGCCTTTCCATGAGGCCAGGCCCCCGGCAGAATGCCGCTTCCCAAAACGGTCGGGTGAGTACAACCGGTCAGCTGCCACAACCGGTTACGTCGGTCTCGGCCACTCCCCATGCGACGGCGTATCTCCGCCGCGCCTGCCCTCGCCACGACTTCCACTCCGCCACGAGGAGATGGCATGACCTCACGCACCGCCTCGACGCCTCCGACCAACGCCACACCCGCGTCGGACCGTCCGGCCTCCTATAGACCGACCGTCGACCTGACGCCGAGGGAACGTCTCGAGATCCTGGGCGCCATCCTCCTGGCGCTCTTCCTGTTCGCCCTCGATCAAACCGTCGTCGGCACATCGCTGCCGCGAATCGTGACCGACCTGAACGGCGACAGCCTCTACACCTGGGTCGTGACCGTATACCTGCTGTCCGCCACGATCAGCGGGCCCATCTACGGCAAGCTCTCGGACCTCTTCGGCCGGCGGCCGATCGTCATCTGGGCCGTAAGCCTGTTCCTCGTGTCATCCGTGCTGTCGGGCCTCAGCCAGACGATGTGGCAGCTCATCCTCTTCCGCGGCCTTCAGGGCCTGGGCGGCGGAGCCATCTTCCCCGTGGCTCTGGCCGTCGTCGCGGACCTGTACACGCCTTCGGAGCGGGGCAAGTACCTGGGCTTGTTCGGGGCCGTGTTCGGCCTGTCGTCGCTGCTCGGGCCGGGCATAGGCGGCTTCATCACCGACAACTTCAGCTGGCACTGGATCTTCTTCGTCAACGTGCCGCTGGGCCTGATCTCGCTGGTCATCATGTTCCGGCTGCTCCCGGCCATCCGCCGGCCGGAGTCGGGCCGCAACATCGACTATCTGGGCGCCGCGGCCTTCGCCGCCGCGATCGGGCCCTTCCTCGTGGGGCTCACGAACAAGCAGACCGGCGACTGGGCTGACCCGGCCGTCGGCGGTCTGATCCTGCTCGGCCTGATCTTCGGGCTCGTCTTCATCTGGATCGAGTCGCGAGCGGCCGAGCCGATCGTCCCGCTCGGACTGTTCCGGATCCGCTCCTTCACGATCTCGGTCATGGGCATGTTCCTGGCCGCGATCGGGTTCTTCAGCGCGGCGATCTTCCTGCCTCGCTGGTTCCAGTCGGTGGCGGGCGCGAGCGCGACCGAATCTGGCTACAGCCTGCTGCCGCTCCTGGCGGCCCTCATCTTCAGTGCGATCGCGTCGGGCCAGATCGTGGCGCGGACCGGCCACTACAAGGCCCTGATGTTCGGCTCGCTCCTCCTTCTCGCCGCGGGCTTACTGCTACTCACGAACCTGCGCGCGGATACGCCGCGGCCCACGCTCTGGGTCTGGATGATCGTCGCGGGGCTCGGCATGGGCCCTTCGTTCGCGGTCTTCACCCTGATCGTCCAGAACTCGGTGGACACCGGCTGCGTCGGCGTGGCCACGGCGAGCCTGACCTTCTTCCAGCAGATCGGCGGCACGGTCGGGCTCACGATCGCGGGCACGGTCTTCGCCGGCCGCATGGCCACCGAAGTGCCCGCCCAGCTGCTCAACTCGGGCGTTCCGCGGCAGCTCGTCACTCAGTTCTCGGGCGGCTCCGGCTCCGGCGGGTCGCTCGACTTGACCGGAACGGGCAATCTGGGCCAGCTGATCCTCGCCAGCGTTCCGGTCCAGGCACGCGCGTCGGTCGCGCCGCTCGTCCCGAACATCGTGGAAGGGATCCACCAGGCCTTCTCGATCGCCCTGGCGTCCACGTTCGTCGTGGGCATAGTCGGTGCGCTCATCGCGGCGGCCGCGATGCTTTTCCTCCGCGAGGTCCCGATGCGGGCTACGTTCGGTCTGCCCGAGGGCGTCTCCGGCGACGGCGTCCCCGACGGTGGCATCCCCAACGGCGGCGTCCCCGAGCCTTCGGAACCTCTGCCGGGCGGGCTCTCTCCCGTTCCTGCGCGGACGGGACACCCGGCGTTCGAACCTGCCCTGGCCGCCGCGACCGCCCCCGACCGTGCCGGGCCGAGGCCGACCGCTCGGCGACTGCCCTGCGCCTGACCGGCCCCGGCGGTCCCGGGCAGGCGGGCGGCCCCGGCGATCCCGAGCAGGCGCGGCGCGGCAGTCTCAGTCCGCGGGACACCGTCTCGGGCTGTCCTCGCGGGTGGGCCGCGCTTCGGTACAGGCACGTTCCAAGAAGGTCCGCGACCTTTCGGTTGCGTGTCAAACCCTTGCGTGACGCTAAACGTTGAGTAACCTACTTAGCAAGCCTTTGGGCCGGCCTGCTGCGAGCCCAGGGCTTCTACCCACGCAGCTCCTGCGCGTGGGATAGGTCTATCCCCGACCCGCCGGGTGGTTCCGCGGGTAGTTCCCCGATATCGGGTGGATGGAGGATGGGGCGCATGAAGCCCAGACCCATAGCACTTCTCGCAGTCGTGGCGATCGTGGCGTCAGCATGCAGCTCTGCAGCTTCGACCCCGTCGCCGGCCGGCAATACGCCGGCTCCCGGATCTTCGGCCACGCCGGCTCCGGCGGGTAACACCACGGTCACCCTCGGCGTGGACCTGCCGCTGTCCGGCGCCGAAACGCCGAACGGCCAGCCGACCCTCAACGGCGTCCAGCTTGCCGTGGCGGAGAACCCGGTCCCGGGCTACACCATCAAGGTCGTGGCCAAAGACGATGCCCTCAACGGCGTCCATGATCCTCAGACGGGCGCCACCAACATCGGCCAGTTCGTCAACGATTCGTCCGTCTTCGGAGTGGTCGGCCCGTTCAACTCGAACGTCGCCCAGGCGGAGATCCCGGTCTCCAACGCGGCGGGCCTGCTCCAGTGCAGCCCGGCCAACACCAACCCCGGTCTGACCAAGGGTGCCGCGGCCCTGCAGCTGCGCTCAACCCATCCGGACCAGATCGCCTACGTCCGCGTGGCCACCACCGACGACATCCAGGGCCAGGCCGGCGCCGACATCGCCTACAACGTGGTCGGTGCGCGCACCGCCTACATCGTGGACGACACCGAGACCTACGGTAAGGGTCTCGCCGATCAGTTCGAAACGACCTTCAAGGCCCTGGGCGGCACGGTCGTCGGCCATGACGGCGTGGGCAAGAGCGGCCAGTCCGACTTCACGGCCCTGCTGACGGCCGCCAAGGCCAAGAACCCCCAGTTCGTCTACTTCGGCGGCGTGACCGCCACCGGCGGCGGCCTCCTGCGCAAGCAGATGGCCCAGCTCGGCATGGCCAACATCCCCTTCGGCGGCGGCGACGGCATCAGCGACGGCTCGGCCGCAACCGCCAACTCGTTCCTGAACGTGGCCGGCCCCGCCGGTGATCCCAGCACCTACATGACCGTGGCTGCGGTCTCCTTGATCCCCGACAAGGCCAAGTTCGACGCGGACTACAAGGCCAAGTACGGCTCCGAAGCGGGCGCATACAGTGCCTCCGGCTATGCCTGCACCCAGATCCTCCTCCAGGCCCTGAAGGCCGTCGGACCGGACCGCGCCAAGGTGCGCGCCTACGTGACCGGGCAGACCCCGGCCCCCACCTTCAATACCGTCCTGGGCAACATCACCTTCGATGCGAACGGCGATACCAGCCAGCACATCATCAGCGACTACAAGTTCGATCCGACGACCAAGGATTGGGCGTTCTTCGAGCAGAAGGACTTCACCAGCGGAGTGACGACCACCGCGCCTCCAGCTGCGGCCGCGCCTTCCGCCTCCTAGAGGCGAGGGCAGTCGCGACATGATCGGGGGCCGGGGAGCAATCTCCGGCCCCCCCAGCACCGTCGGGCTCTGACAGCGAACCCGACCCTGGAGACGACCTCGTGGACGCCGGGATCCTGACCCAGCAGCTGCTAAACGGCCTGACCATCGGTGCCATGTACGCGCTCATCGCGCTTGGCTACACGATGGTCTACGGCATCATCGAGCTCATCAACTTCGCCCACGGCGACGTGTTCATGGTCGGCTCATTCGTGACCCTGTGGCTCCTTTCCACCATAGGAGTCCAGAACACGGTCAACGACCCGGTGGCGCTCGTCGGGCTGCTAATCCTCATGTTCGCCTTCTCGATGGTGGTCATGGGCCTCGTCGGGGTGCTGATCGAGCGCTTCGCCTACCGGCCACTTCGAAGAGCGCCGCGCCTGGCGCCCCTCATCACCGCCATCGGTGTCAGTTTCATCCTCCAGAACATCATCCAGGTCTTGTACGGGACGGCGTATTTCAACGTCCCGCAGGTGATCGACCCGCTCGCCGGGTTTTCGTTCAAGCTCCCGAGCTTCGCGATCGGCGGTTTCGCCGTCACTTCGTCGCTCGTGACCGTCACCTGGGTCCACGTCTTCATCGTCGTCCTCGCCGTCGCCATGATGGTGGCGCTCCAGGTGTTCGTCAGGCGGACGAACCTCGGACGAGCGATGCGCTCCACGGCAATCGACCGTGAGGCGGCGCAACTCATGGGCGTGGACATCAACACCACGATCGCCCTGACCTTCTTCATCGGCTCCGCTCTCGCGGGCGCGGCCGGCGTCGCGTGGACCCTCAACTACGGTCTGACCAAGTTCGACAACGGCTTCCAGGCCGGCCTGAAGTCCTTCACCGCCGCGGTTCTGGGTGGCATCGGGAACACCACCGGCGCGGCGATCGGCGGCTTCCTGATCGCCTTCATCGAGGTCTTCAGCTCGCAGCTCGGCTACTCCAGGTGGAGCGAGGCGATCGTCTTCACCATCCTCATCCTGGTGCTGGTCTTCAAGCCGACCGGCATCCTGGGCCAGCAAGTGGCGGAACGAGCATGACTGCCGCGGCGCGCGCCTCCTGGGCTCGGTTCAGGGGTGGCCATTTCTTCGGTCGCCATCAGTCCTTCTCCGTCGTCGTGGGCATGGCGATCGTCACCGCCATCCTCCCGTTCATCGTCCTCGCGCCGCCCTTCTCGGGCTTCGGCACGCAGACGGACTTCGTGGACGGCTTCTCGCAGGCGGGCGTGTGGGTCCTGCTGGCAATCGGCCTGAACGTGGTCGTCGGCCTTGCGGGGCTGCTGGACCTGGGCTACGCGGCCTTCTTCGCCATCGGCGCCTACACCTACGCCTACGGCGCCTCGCCGTATTCGGGCAATCACGTGGCTTTCTGGGTAATGCTGCTGGTTGGGGCCGCGGTCGCGGCAATGGCCGGCCTCCTGCTCGGTGCGCCGACCCTTCGGTTGCGCGGCGACTACCTGGCCATCGTGACGCTTGGCTTCGGCGAGATCGTCCCGGTCGTCTTCACGAACTCCGACCAGTACACGAACGGCACCAACGGCATAACCGCGCTCTACCAGCCCTCGCTGATCAACCTGTCGCTGCCCATCCCCAACTTGAGCGGCATCCTGCCCAACCTGGGTCTGTTCCAGGGCAGCTATGGATTCGGCAACCCCTGGCCGTACTACATATCCGTGGCCGCGATTATCTCCGTCGTGATGATCCTGGCATATCGACTCCAGGATTCGCGGCTGGGCCGCGCCTGGATGGCGATTCGCGAGGACGAGCTCGCGGCCGCGAGCATGGGCATCAACACCGTCACCACCAAGCTGCTGGCCTTCGCCATCGGCGCCTCCACCTCCGGACTGGCGGGCGTCTACCTGAGCTCCAAGCTGTCGATCGTCTCGCCGACCCAGTTCGGGTTCACGGTCAGCTTCACCGTGCTCGCGATGGTCGTCCTGGGCGGCATGGGCAACATCTGGGGCGTGGCCGCCGGCGCGTTCGTCGTCTACGAGATCCAGAGCCAGGGCCTCAAGCAGCTCAACGTCTTCGTCGGCCAGTACTTTCCGAACGGCCTGCCCATATTCGGCCACGTGGACTTCCTGACCTACCAGTACCTGCTCTACGGCCTCGCCCTGGTCGGGATGATGCTTCTGAGACCCGAGGGCCTGTTCCCAAGCAGGCGGCGTAGACAGGAGCTCCACGACGTGGAGGACGCGGACGCGGCCAACGTGGAGCTCGTCGAGGCATGAGCGAGCAAGGAACGGCTGCCCCGGCCGTACCGGGGACTGTCGCCGCAACCGTATCGAGTGACGGCCAGGCCGCGGTCCTGCGGGCCGTGCATCTGACCAAGGCTTTCGGCGGGCTCGTGGCCGTAAAGGAGGTCGACTTCGAGGTCAAGGCCGGATCCATCACAAGCCTGATCGGGCCGAATGGAGCGGGCAAGACCACCCTCTTCAACGTCGTCGCGGGCCTGTCGGAACCGACCGACGGACATATCGAGTTTCTCGGCCGGCGGGTAGTGGCCCGCCCGGAGCGGGCCTGGCTCGAGCCGATCCTGTGGATCCTGCCGGCGGCTCTCGTCTGGCTGTTGGCCTACCTCGTGGGCACCGCCAACCCGCCCGTGAACGTGATCGAGATCCTCGTGCTCCTCGGCCTCGGCCTGCTCATCGCCACGCTGATCACCGCGGTGATTCGCCCCGGCTGGTACAACCGCCTGCTCGTGAGGCTGGGCATCTTCAAGAGCGCGCGGCCCAACGACATGGTTCAGGCCGGGATCGGCCGGACGTTTCAGAACATCCGGCTCTTCGCCAACATGACCGCCATCGAGAACGTGCTCGTCGGCATGCACGGCCAGCTCAAATCGAGCCCGCTCGACGCGGTGCTTCGGACCCCCAAGCAGAAGCGGGAGGAGCTGGATTCGGTCGCCGAGGCGCGCCGGCTGCTCCGTTACGTCGGTCTGCGGCGCGAGGACGAGCTTGCCCGAAACCTGCCCTACGGCGATCAGCGGCGCCTCGAGATCGCCCGAGCGCTGGCGACCAGGCCGAAGCTCCTGCTGCTCGACGAGCCGACCGCGGGCATGAACCCGGCGGAGACCGACCAGATGATGAAGCTGTTCAGCCGTATCCGGAGGGAGCTGAGCCTGCCGATCCTGCTCATCGAACACGACATGCGGGTGGTCATGGGCATCAGCGATACCATCACCGTCCTGGATCACGGCGAGAAGATCTCCGAAGGCACCCCGGCCGAGGTCAGGGCCGATGCTCGAGTCATCGAGGCCTACCTCGGGAAGGGCGCCATATGAACATCCCATTCGGCCCGCGATCCGCGGCCGGTCCGACCGGCGTCACGACCGCCGACGCCACCGCCGCTCTGCCCAGTGGCGTGTCCTCGGGCACGACTCCACTTCTGAAGCTCACCGAGGTCGTGGCGTCGTACGGCGCCATCCAGGCCTTGAGAGGCGTTTCGCTGGAGGTCAGGCACGGCGAGATCGTGACGATGCTGGGCAGCAACGGGGCCGGCAAATCGACGACGCTGCGAACAATCTCCGGGTTGATGCACCCGCGGTCCGGCCGGATCGAGCTCGACGGCCACGACATCACCGAGGTCCCGGCGCACAAGCTGGTCCGCCAGGGCATCGGCCACGCGCCGGAAGGACGCCACATCTTCAACCGCCTCACGGTTCTCGAGAACCTCCAGATGGGCGCCTACAGCCGGCGCGACCGTTCGGCCGTCAACGCCGATTTCGACCGTGTCTTCGGCCTCTTCCCGAGGCTGCGCGAGCGCCGCGATCAGTCGGCCGGCACGCTGTCCGGCGGCGAGCAGCAGATGCTCGCCATCGGCCGCGCCCTCATGGCCAGGCCCAAGCTCCTGCTGCTCGACGAGCCGTCGATGGGTCTCTCACCCGTTCTGGTCGAGCAGATCTTCTCGATCATCCGCGACATCAACAGCCAGGGCACCACGATCCTGCTGGTCGAGCAGAACGCCCAGATGGCACTCCAGGTGGCCAGCCGCGGCTACATCCTGCAGACCGGGCAGATCGTCCTGGCGGACAGCGCGGAGGCGCTCGCCGGCAACGAGGAGGTCAAGAAGGCCTACCTGGGCACGTAGCTCGGGCTTCGCGCGGGGCAGGCGTTCGCCGCCGGTCAGTAGATCGGGTTGCCTAACGGGACGTCCGATTCCGTCGTCAGGAAGACGACGTGGCCGGCCTCGTTGTCAACCCCCAGGACGAAGACCTCCGAGATCTCGGGGCCCATCTGCTTGGGGCCCAGGTTGACCACGGCGATCACCTGCCGGCCGACGAGGGCCTCCGGCGCGTAGCTGCGGTAAGCACCGCACGAGCGTTTCACGCCGATCTCGGCGCCGAAGTCGATGGTCAACCGGTAGGTGGGCTTGCGAGTCCGCGCGTCCTCGACCTCGAGCACCCGGCCGACTCGAATGTCGAGATCCTCGAACGAAGAGTAGGCCGCGATCTTCTTCAACCTCGATCTCCTGTGACACGGCTGGGCGCCAATACGATATCGGGCCCCACCGAGTCGCTCGCCTGGCGCGAGCCCTGACCGCCCCGGTACCGCCGCGTGAGCCGGAAGGGCTCGCGGCTCGACCACGGCCCGGCGCCGGCGTAGCGTCCGGCCAGGAGGATGGTGGTGTGACGCGCTCCCTTCGACGCCTGCTGGTCCTCGCCGCAACGACGGCGCTGGTCGCGGCGGCCTGCGGTTCGAGCGTCCTGTCGCAAAGCCCCGCGGCATCTGCCCCAGGCTCGGAGTCGGTTCTCGGGGCGTCCACCCCGGGTGAGTCGCCGTCGCCGGGCGGGTCCGCGGCAGCTCTGGCGTCGACTCCGGCCGGGTCGTCGGGCGGGTCCCCGGGCGCCGGCTGGATCGCGGCTCGTGTCGATCAACCCGTCACGATCGAGGGCTTGCCGACGAACGCCCCGGCCTTCTGCTCGCCCTGCCATCCGATAACCGGGACGTACATCCAGGCGCTCGTGCCCGCTCCCGGCGGCTTCCTGGCGCTCGGCCAGCAGCAGCCGCCGTCGCAGGCCGCGGCCTGGTTCTCCGCCGACGCGGCCAAGTGGCAGCGCCTCGACAGCCTGCCCGCGCCCCAGGGTTCCAACATCGCAGCCGCGGTGAGCGGTCCGAAAGGCGTGGTCGCCGTGGGCGGCAACGCCGGAGCGGCCGCGGTCTGGCGGATGACCCCCGGCGGAGAGTGGTCGATGAGCACTCTGGCCCGGCCGCCGGCCGGCTCCACGGAGCAGCTCTCGGCGGTCGTCGCCACCGCCACCGGCTACGTTGCCGCTGGCTTCACCGAGTCGGCCACGGCCGTCAAGACTGGCGGTCGAACGACGGCGCGGGCTGGAATCGCGTGCCACTGCCCGCCGCCGCGCCTCCGACCGAGGTCACGGGGCTCGCGGCTAATGGAAACACCGTGGTCGCTGTCGGCATCTCAGGCGACGAGCGCCGTGGCGCCGCGGCAGTGTGGCGCTCCACGAACGCCGGCGCGACCTGGAGCGCGGTGACGAGCCCGGCACTCGCCGCCGGCCGAATGCTCGCGGTCGCGTTCGGTGCGGGCGTCTTCGCCGCCGTCGGGGAGAACGTGGATCAGACGGCGGCGGCCGCGTGGACTTCCGCCGACGGCTCCAGCTGGAGCGTGGCGCCAGACCAGCCCGCCCTCACGAATTTCGGGCTCCAGATGGTGATGATGGCGATCGCGGTGGACGGTGCCGGCGGCTTCGTCGCCGACGGCTGGCGCTCCGATGCGGGCAACGGCTCGGCCGTCGTCTGGCGCTCGAGCGACGGGATGGCGTGGACCAGGTTCCCCCAGGATGCATCCTTCTCCGGCGCCGGGATGGCCGCGATCCTGGACCGGCCCGCCTCCCCGCGACTGCTCGCCGCGGGTACCAAAGGCTGGCCCGCCACCCACGCAGCGCAGGTCTGGGTCGGCCCAGCTGAGTGAACCTGCGCAGGGGCCAAAATGCCACTCCGGCTATCCTCACTCAATGAAACGAGAAGCGGCCGGCTCCGGCGGATCGACCTCCGGCGGACCGAGCTCCAGCCGAGCGACCTCCGGCGGAGCGACGTCTTTCGAAGTCCTCCACCAGGTTGATCGAGTAACCCTCGAGGCGATCCGGGGCGCCGCCGAGATCCTCGACGGCGTCGCGGTAAGGACGCCGCTGTTGCCTTTCGGACGTCCGGAGGCAGGCGATCCTTTCGGCCGGACGCGCGCCTGGCTCAAGCCGGAGTCGCTCCAGCCGATCGGCGCTTTCAAGCTTCGCGGCGCCTACTACAACATCGCCACGCTGCCGGCCGATCGGCGCGCGGCCGGGGTGGTCGCGCACTCGAGCGGAAACCACGCCCAGGGGGTTGCCCGGGCCGCTCGACTTCTGGGCGTGCGGGCCGTGATCGTGATGCCGTCCGATGCTCCGCGGATCAAGGTGGACCGCGTTCGCGAAGACGGCGCCGAGATCGTCTTCGTGGGTCCCTCGAGCCAGGAGCGTGCCGCGCGTGCCGCCGAGCTTGCCAGGACGGAAGGTCTTTCGCTCGTCGACCCGTACGACGACGCCGCGACCATCATCGGGCAGGGGACCATCGGCCTGGAGATCGTGGAGCAGGTCGCCGCGATCGAAGCGCGAGGCGGGACCCGCGCCGGAGTCGGCGGCAGCTCGGCCACCACCAGCTCGGCCGCCGCCCCGGCCGCGACCAGCCGGCCCCTCACCGTTCTCGTCCCCGTGGGCGGCGGCGGCATCGCCAGCGGAGTGGCAGTGGCCGTCAAATCGCTCAGGCCCGACGCGCGCGTGATCGGCGTGGAGCCCGCTCTCGCCGCCGACGCTCGGGACTCGCTTGCGCACGGCGAGATCGCGACCTGGCCTGCGGAGACGGTCGGCCGGACGATCGCCGACGGCCAGCGGACAACCAGCATCGGGCGCATCCCGTTCGCGATCCTGAGCCGGCACCTCGACTCCATCGTGGCCGTGGAGGAGGACGAGATTGCTCGTGCCATGGTCCGCGCCGCCAGGGAGGTTCGGCTGGTCCTGGAACCGTCCGGGGCCACCACTCTCGCCGCCTGGCTCTTTCATGTCGGGGAGCTGCCGGCGGATGGCCGCGTGGTCGGCGTCCTGAGTGGCGGAAACGTTGATCCGGCCAGATACGAAGAGCTGCTCGCGCGAGGCATCGAGGCCGGCGCGTGAGCCCGGATCCCGCAGCTCCCGGCTCTTGCGCCCCAGGATCCGCCCAAAACGTCACCTTCCTTTGATGCGATATCGTGGAGTCGCGTGATTCAATAGCCGGAGCCCGCGATGAACGGACGCTCCCGTCAGCTGTAGGAGCCGTGTCCAATCGCGGCTCGCGCCCCAGGACAGCAATGCCCGTTCGCAGCCTCGTCCCTTCGCCACGCCGCCGGCCTGCTGGCCATCCGGTGCGCCGCGGCCGTGCCGCCGCAGGACCGGCAATCCGCCGGGGCGAGTCCGCCCAGGTTCGCCCGTGAGGGGCGATCGGAGCGCGCGCTGGCAGCGCGTCATCGAAGACTCGCCGCTCGCGACGGTAATCCTTGACCGCGACCTCAACGTGGAGCTGTGGAACCAGGCCGCGGTGCGGCTTTTCGGCTGGCAGGCGGACGAGGTCGTCGGCAAGCCGAGCCTGCCCATCGTGCCGCCCGAGGCGGAGGCGGAGGCCGCCGAGATCCAGCGCCGTGTCGTGGCCGGCGAGGTGATCGAAGGCGTCGAGGGGGTCCGGATTCGCAAGGACGGTACCAGGATCGACGTCGCCGTCTATGCGGCCGCCTTCGGCGAGACTCTGGGCGGCGGAATCGCCATCCGCTTCGTGAACGTGACGGAGCGCCGCCGGGCCGAAGCTCTCGCCCGCGACGAGGCCAACCGCCAGAGCCTTCTGGCGAGCTTCCTCTCGGCCTCCGCCGAAGCTCGCGACCAGGCCGCGCTCCTGAGCCTCCTCTGCCAGCGGGTGGCGCTGGCGCTCGACGGCTCCTGCTCCATCTACCAGCTCACGCCCGACGGCCGGCGACTCGAAGTCGTCGCGCTTTCGGGCTACGAGCCGCGCCGCGTCGAGCAGCTGGAGGCCATGTTCGCCCGGCAGCCCTGGCGCCCGGACGAAGGGACGATGGGTCGAGCCATCCGGACGGGCGAGGCGGTCTTCGAGCCCTACCTGAGCGCGGAAGAAAGGGCGGCGTATCTCGCCTCCCTGCCGGAGGACCGCCGCGCGGAGATGGCGTCAATCGACCTTCGGGCGATCATCGCCGTGCCGCTCTCGGTCGAGGGCCGGCGCCTGGGGGTCCTGTCGCTGGCTCGCTACGGCGAGTCCGCGACTCCATTCACCGAGAGAGACCGGGTCTTCGCCGAGGAGCTCGCCGGCCGGGCGGACATCGCCCTGGCCCGACTCGGTCTCGCGTCACAGCGCGAGCAGGAGGCGACGCAGAGCCGCATCCTGGCCGAATTCCTGGAGGGCGTGACCGAGGCCAACGGCGACGAGAACGCCATCCTGCGGCGCCTGGCGCAATCGGCCTCGGACCAGATGGGCGACTGGTGCGTCATCAAGCTCCTGTCCGGAGACCGCCAGAGCCTCGAGGTGCGGGCCTTCTCCCGGCGAGGCTCCGACCGGATCGACGCCGATCTCGTACGGCTCGCGGACACTCGGGTGCCCTCGTACGACGCCATGGATCGTGAAGCGATCGAGCACGGTCTTTCGGTTACCGGCCCGGTCGATCCGACGGTCATCGCCAGCTCGGCGAATCCCGGCCTGGGAGAGTCCGCCGAGCACAGCTTCGCCTGGTTCCTGACGGTTCCGCTCCGCCTCGGAGGCCGGGTTGCCGGCGACATCGTTCTCCTTCGCGAATCCGGGTCGCCCCCGTACGACGATTCCGATCTACGGTTCGTCGGGGACCTCTCCCGGCGGGCGGCCTTGGCCCTGGAGCGCCATCGCCTGGAAACCGAGCTGCACCGGACCTCGGAGTTGCTGGCCACGATGCTCGACTCGTCGCCGGTCGCGATCTGGGCCGTGGACGAGGATTTGCGCGTCACGTACTGGAACCCGGCCGCGGAACGCCTGTATGGCTGGCCGGCGAGCGAGGTCCTCGGCGAGAGGCCGCCGTTCGCGCTGGCCGACGACACCCTCTCGTTCGAGGACTCCGTCGAGCAGGTCAGGCAGGGACGCACCGTCGAAGCGGAGGCTCGCCGGATCACCAGGTCCGGTGAGGCGATCGACGTCCGGCTGCTCAATGCGCCCCTCCACGACGAAGCCGGCCGGTTCCGCGGCGTGCTGGGAGTCCACGAGGACATCACCGAGCGCAAGCGCCTCGAGGCGGAGCTGATCCAGGCGCAGAAGATGGAGGTCGTGGGTCGGCTTGCCGGAGGCGTGGCGCATGATTTCAACAACATCCTGACGGCGATCATCGGTTACTCCGACATCGCCCAGTCGATGACCGCCGACCCGGAAACGAAACGCGTTCTGGACACCGTCAAGGCCGCGGCCCAGCGCGCCGCCGGCCTGACCCAGCAGCTGCTCGCCTTCTCGCGCCGCCAGATGCTCCAGCCCCGCCTCGTGGACGCGAACGACGTGGTCCTGGAGATGGAGCCGATCCTGCAGCGGCTGATCGGCGAGGACATCGACCTGGTCGCGTCGGTCACGCCCGCGGTCGGATCGGTCCTGGTGGACCGCACTCAGCTCGAGCAGGTCATCCTCAACCTGGCGGTCAATGCCCGCGACGCGATGCCGGACGGAGGCCGCCTGGTCCTGCGCACGGAGGCGGTCAACTTCGCCGCCGACCATCCGCACCTGGAGATGGCGCCCGGCGACTACGTGGTCATGTCAGTCACGGACACCGGCGTCGGAATGGACGAAGAAACGAAGTCGCACATATTCGAGCCGTTCTTCACCACCAAGGAAGTGGGCAAGGGGACAGGGCTTGGTCTCGCGACGACCTACGGCATCATCCGCCAGTCCGGCGGGTACGTATGGGTCTACTCGGAGGAGGGTCGCGGCACCACGTTCAAGCTGTACTTCCCGCGAGCGGGCGGAGAGGAGCTCCCCGCGATCCCGAGCCTGCCCGCGTCGAGCCCGCGCCGGGGCGGCCGGGTCCTGCTGGTCGAAGACGAGCCAACGCTGCGCGAACTGGGCCTGGCCGTTCTGAGCCGGAGTGGCTTCGACGTAATCGCGGCCCGGGATCCGGCGGCGGCGCTGCGACTGGCCGATGGCGCGGGGCACCTGGACCTGCTGGTCACCGACGTGGTGATGCCGGGCAGCACTGGGATCGAGCTTGCCCGCCGGCTCCGCGAGACGAGGCCGGAACTGCCGGTGCTGTTCATGTCGGGCTACGCGGAGGACGTGGCGGGCGTCGCCGGTGCGACGTCGCGCCGGTTCCTGGCGAAGCCGTTCACTCCGGAGGCGCTCCTGCGGGCGGTAGACGAGGCCATGGCCGCGCCCGCGGGAGATACCGGCGATGCCGGGGGAAACCGCGCTCGGTCGGCGCGCTCGGGCGGCCGGGGCAGCGGCAACGCCGGCGGCCGGGGCAACGGGGAGGCCGGCGGCGACGAGCGATTGATGAGCATCGACGAATCGCCGAACGCCGGCCGGTCCGCCCGCCTGAAGCGGTCGCCCGACGCGGACCCGCCGGCCACCCCCCACGACTGAGCGTGCCGGAATCCCGGCGGGGCGTGTCTCGCGGCACGGGTCGAGCCACATCACGGCGGCCCATACTGCCTTTGTAGAGATGGCGCAACCGGCAGGTGCGAGGCAGCGATCTTGGGTCCATACGGCGAGGGGTTTGGGGGGCGGTTCAAGACGGGTGGCATCCGATGGCGGATCCGGCTCGGGCTCGCGGCTGCCGCCTTCCTGGTGATCGTTGCGATCGCCAAGCCGTGGCCGGGCGGTAATCCCGCCGAGCCGGCCACCTCGTCCCCGGTTGCGGTCTCCGAAACCGCGTCCACTTCGGATATTGCGGCGGCCACTCCGCCTCGGGCCACGAGCAAGGCCACTCCCGGAGAGGACGACGTCCTTTCCGGTCTCTGCCAGAGCCACGCCGGCTGGCTGGTCGTGGTGGATGACATGGAACTCGGCCGGGTGGTCCGGACCTGGCTGGTAATAAACGCCGTCTCGGAAGGCCCCGGTGAGGCGCCCGTCCAGTCGACGATCCCGGTCGCGACGCTAGTGTCCGGCGACGTCCGCCAGCTCGGCTTCTGCCAGCCGAACGTCTCGGCCGGGAGCTCGATGCCGTCCTGGACGGGCAGGTTGTGGTGGCAGGCTCCGGGCGGCTCGGCCACCGCGCGCAAGCTCGTCGGCCGGCTCGCAGCCGCCGCGGGTTCGGGCGGAGCGGTCGCCGAGCCGCCGGCCGGCGCGTCCGTGTCATGGCCATCCGGGCTCTACGTTCTGGAGGTCGATCTGACCGGATCGACCACTTCGGCCTGGCTGGGAGTGCTCATGAAGCCACAGCCAATCGGCTGAGTCGCAGTCCGCCTGCCCGAAGGCTTCCCGCCGCCTAGACTGTGGTGTTGTGAGAGAGCGATTCGCGGAGACCGACCCGGACCGGGCGGATCGGTATTTCGATCCTGACCCGGCGCAACGGCGGATTGCCCGCGAACTGTACGAAGGCATAGCCGGATTGCCGATCGTCAGCCCGCACGGTCACGTGGAGCCGCGGCTCCTGGCCGATCCGGACGCCACTCTGGGGACTCCGGCCGACCTGTTCATAATTCCGGACCACTACATCCTGCGGATGCTCTACTCGCAGGGGATTCCGCTGGAGGCGCTCGGAGTCGAGCCGCGCCCGGCCAGGCCCGGCGCCGCCACCGCGGCCGGTGCAACCACCGGCGCCGCCACCGCGGCCTCCACCACCGCCCCTGCCGTGGAGACGGACCATCGCCGGATCTGGCAGCTCTTCGCCGACAACGCGTTCCTGTTCCGGGCGACGCCCTCGGGCTTGTGGCTGTCCGAAGCGCTGCGGGAAACGTTCGGGATCGCCGAGCCGCTCACCGGCGCCAGCGCCATGGCCATCTACGACGAGGTCTCCGAGAAGCTGGCGCGCCCGGAGTTCCGACCCCGCCGGCTCTTCGAGAGGGCGCGGATCGAGACGCTCTGCACGACCGACGACGCCGCGGATCCCCTGGCCTCGCACCGGGCCATCCGCGAATCGGGCTGGTCCGGCGACGTCCGGCCCACGTTCAGGTGCGACCAGCTGGTAAACGTGCTCGTGCCCGAGTGGCGCGATCGCCTGGACGCTTTGTCGGCGTCGGTGGGCCGCGACGTCACCAGCGTCGCCGCCCTGGTGACGGCTCTCGAGGAGCGGCGGACCTACTTCTGCGAGATGGGCTGCGTTGCCACGGATCACGGCATCGAGTCGGCTTACACGGAGGCGCTCACGCCGGCCGAGGCGGAGGGCATCTTCTCTCGAGCGCTGCGACGCAAGGCCACGCCGGACGATGCCCGCCGGTTCACCGGCCACATGCTCGTCGAGCTGGCCCGCATGAGCGTCGATGACGGCCTGGTGATGCAGCTCCACGTGGGCTCGCTGCGCGACCACGACCCGGCGCTCTACGAGCGCTTCGGCCCCGACATGGGCGGCGACATCCCCGTGGCAGTCGAGTTCACGCGGAGCCTCCGGCCGCTCCTTGAACGTTTCGGCACCGATCCGCGCCTCACCCTGATCCTGTTCACGCTCGACGAAACGGCCTACGCCCGGGAGCTCGCGCCGCTTGCGGGCCACTACCCGGCCGTCCGGCTTGGGCCTCCGTGGTGGTTCCACGACAGTCTCAACGGGATGACCCGCTACTTCGATCAGGTGATCGAGACGGCAGGCCTGTACAACACCACCGGCTTCAACGACGACACGCGCGCCTTCTGCTCCATCCCCGTCCGGCACGACGTCTGGCGGCGGGCCAGCGCCAGCTGGCTGGCCGGCCTGGTCGTCCGCCGGATCGTGACCGAAGACGAGGCGCGCCAGATGGCTCGCGAAACGGCCTACGATCTGGCGAAGCGTGCCTACCGGCTCGACGATGGGGCGTCAGAATGACCGGGCAGCGCGACCCGGCGACTCCACGCTGAGGATCCAGGCGAGGTTCACGAACATGCCGACCGAAGGCCAGGGCGATCTCATCGACAGCGCGGGCCAGCTCAGCGATCCGCCCACGACCGACCACCGGGGCTTTGCCGAGTTCGCGCACGAGAAGCTGCCCCGCTGGGCGCTCGTCCGCCAGTCGTTCGACCCCGCGGAGATCGAAGACGTCCGCCAGGCCGTCCGCGTAGCTCTCGAGCCCGTCATCTCGATGGTTCGGCCGGGCGCCCGCGTCTGCGTGGCCGCCGGCAGCCGGGGGATCGATCGGATCGACCAGGTCGTTCGCGCGGCCGTGGACCGCTTCCGCGAGGCCGGGGCAAGCGTCTTCATCATTCCGGCGATGGGCAGCCACGGCGGGGCAACGCCCGAAGGCCAGCTCGAGGTGCTTGCCGAGTACGGTATCACGCCCGAGTCGATGGGCTGCGAGATCCGCTCCTCGATGGAAGTCGTCACCCTCGGCGAAGCCCGCCCAGGATTGCCCGCCTTCCTCGACCGCAACGCCTTCGAGGGCGCGGACCTCATCGTCCCGATCAACCGGGTGAAGGTCCACACGGACTTCAGCGGACCGGTCGAGAGCGGGCTCATGAAGATGATCGCCATCGGCCTGGCCAAGCAGCACGGCGCCGACACCCTGCACGCCCAGGGCTTCGCCGCATTCCACGAGCTGATCCCGGCAGTCGCCACGTTCACCCTCGCCCACGCCCCGATCCCGTTCGGGCTGGCGCTGATCGAGAACGGGCGGGCGCGGCTGCAGTACATAGAGGCGGTCCCGGCCGATCGCATCCCCACCCGCGAACCCGAGCTGCTCGTCATGGCGACCGAAGCCCTGGCGCGCATCCCGCTCTCCCAGATCGACGTGCTGGTGATCGACGAGCTCGGCAAGGACGTCAGCGGACTCGGCATGGATTCGAACGTCGTGGGCCGCTACTACACCGGTCCCACTGGCGTCCCGCCGGCGATCCAGCGGATCGTCGTTCGCGATCTGACGGAGGCGACCCAGGGCAATGCCGTGGGGCTCGGGATGGCGGACGTGGCGTTGCGCCGGGCGGTCGCGAAGGTGGACTCGTACAAGACCTACATGAACTGCATCACCGCCAAGACACCCGAGGGCGCCCGCATTCCTCTGACGGTCGAATGCGACCGGGAGGCGCTCGACATCGCCCTGGCCTGCTGCCTGCGGGTCCAGCCGGTCAGTGCGCGCGTCGTACGGATCCTCGACACCAAGCACCTCGACCGGCTCCTCGTCAGCGAGGCGGCTCTGCCGGAGGTCCTGGCGACCGGCCGCTGCGAGCTCGCGGAGTCGCTCCACGAGATTGCATTTGACGGCGAGGGGATGTTCACCGATCACTTCTAGTAGGGACCGGTCCGTCGCCGGAGGCGACTGATCGTAGTTTGCGGATCTGCCTGCCGCGCGGCACGGTACCGGTCGCCCGTCGACAAGGTCGAAGTGGTTGAGGCCGCGCTTGTCGAGGTACCCTGACCATGCAATGTCAATCCGGGAGATCGGCATAGGCCTTCTGAAGCGCCTCCTCGGAGGCGATCGTCCGGACCTCAAGCCCGGCGACGAGCCGCGCGTGGACCTGGTGCTGCCCACGCTGTACCCGTTCCCGGTCAATGCGCACAGCCGCGCACCGCTGCGGCCGTCGGTCGGGTTGGATTCGCCGGCCCCGCCGCACAACCCTCCGGGTCTCTCGTCCGCGCCGGGTCTGCCGCCAGTCGGTTCGCCGCCGGCCGGTGCCTGGCCGCCCGGTTACCCGCAGGCGCCGGCGGCGGGCGGGCCCGGAGTGGGTGTCTTCCCACCGTTCTCGCCGGCTGATATCCGGCCGGCCGGTGGTTCGGTCCCGAGTCCGGCGCGCCAGGGGTCGCGCGAGGCGGCGCCTCGGTCCGCGGCCGCCCGACCCACGGCCGCCCGGCCAGCCCCAGCCGCTCGACCCGCGGCCGCTCGGCCCGCCGTCGGCCGGGCCGCAGCAGCTCGACCCGCGGCGGCGCGGTCTTCTCGCTCGCCGCGATCCGGGGACCCGGCACCGTTCGCCGCGCCGGCTCGCATGGCACAGAGTGCGCCCGGCGGGGCCGCGACATGCCCGTACTGCGCCCTGCTGCTCGCCCCACCGCCGGAGCGTGGCAGGCTGTGTCCTCGCTGCAAGCGCCCCATCGTCGTCCGGCGCGTCAACGGGCTGCGGGTCCTGCTGACCAGGGAGGCGCTCGACGTCTTCGAGGCCGAGCGCGATCGCGAGACCAACGAGCGCAACTGGACCGGCGAGCGGCGACGCTGGCTGTCGCTGGCCAGGTCCGTGGCCGCCCCCGAGCGGAAAGTCGCCCGCCTGGAAGGCGCGGCTCCGTCCGCGGCTTCGGTCGAGTCGGCAAAAGAGCTGTACTTCGCGTCGCTCGAGAAGGCCGTCCGGGCGGCCCGGCGGGCCAGGCGATGGGCCGAGCTTGCCCGCATCAGGCGCGACCAGGCCGCCGCTCTCTATCGCGCCGCCGGATCGCCGATCCCGCCGCCGGACGAAATCGTCGCCATACACCGCGAGTGGTCGACCGCCGCGCTCAAGGCCGCCCAGGCAGTCGGGCGCGACGCGGAGCTCGTCGCCGGTGGCTGCTGCGCCGTCTGCTCCAAGGACGACGGGCGGGCCTTCCGGATCGCCGCCGAGCTCAAGGAGCCCAGGCTGCCTCATGCCGGCTGCCGCAAGGGCCTGTGCGCCTGCGATTGGTATCCGCTGCCCGACGCGAAGACGCCCGGCCGGGGCAAGCGAAAGCGGACACCGCGCCCGGCTTCCGCGGCGACCGCACTGCCCGAGCCGACCGCCGCGGCCGAGGGCCCCCGCGCGGCCGATCAGACGGGCACGGCCGATCCGACCGGCGCGGCCGAGGGGTCCGTCGCCTCGCCGGATGGCGACTCCGCCGCCGACGCCCGTCCCGCCCATGCCGCGCCTGCCGCGCCGTCGCTTCCC
>DAHXON010000002.1:23691-104748 GCA_027364875.1 Chloroflexota bacterium | reverse complement strand
GGACTGTCACGCATGTCCCGACTCACCAGTAACCGATCAGTTGTCACCTATGTCCTGAACTCTGACACCTCCGGGCGCGCCAAAACCACAACATGTTGTGGTTGAGGGGCACCAGCGGTACCAGATAGTGTGCGTAGGACGGCCTCGTGGGCGGTGCCCATGGAGGCAAGATCATGCGGCGAGCATCTGACACCCTCGATCCGTGGGCTTCTGACACTTCCGAGTCAAAGGGCCGGGCATCTGATTCTTTGGGTCGGCGCCGTGGGAATCTGATTCGTGGGGCGGTCCGCGGGCGCGCGGAGCCCACGGCGCCGGCGAGAATCGAACTCTGCCGGGCGGTCGAGCTCTTCTGCGAGGCCAAGACCGCCGAAGGGCTGTCGCCTCGAACGATCCGCTGGTATCGCGACATCCTCGATCGCGCGACTGCACGGTTTGGGGCCGGGACCGAGCTCGAGGAGATCGAGGCCTCGGCCTGGCGCACCTGGCTTGTCGAGCTTCGGGCGACACTGGCGCCCGTGAGCGTTGCGGGCTACGTCCGGTGTCTGCACGTGCTTGGCAACTGGCTGGCGGCGGAGGAACTCACCGAGGCCCTGGTAATCCGCCGGCTCGCGAAGCCGCGGGTGCCAAAGAAGATCATCGAGCCGTTGAGCGACGACGAGCTCCGCCACCTCCTGGCCAACGCCGGCACCCGCGATCAGGCTATCCTCCTGCTCCTCCTCGACACCGGCCTGCGCGTGTCCGAGGCGGCGGGTATCCGCTTTCGCGACCTGCGCCAGGACGGCTCGATCAAGGTTATGGGCAAGGGTGCAAAGGAGCGCCTGGTGCCCGTCGGTCTCAGCTCTCCGCGGGCGATCGGCCGCTACCTGGCCGCGCGCGGCCGAGGCGAGCCCGACGAGCCCGTCTTCCTCGCCGAGCTTGGCACCGGACTTACCTACCACGGCATCCAGCAGATCCTCAAGCGTCTAAAGGCGCGAGCCGGCCTCGAGCGGCGCTGCTCGCCGCACACGTTCCGCCACACCTTTGCCCGCAATTACCTGATCAACGGTGGCGACGTGTTCAGCCTTCAGCAGATCCTGGGCCACTCGAGCCTGGACATGGTTCGACGCTATGTCGCGCTGGCGGACACAGACGTCGCAAGTCGCCACGACCTCGCGTCGCCGGCCGACCATCTGCTCGGGCGGGCGCCGGACGCAACAGGGACTCGCATCTCGCGAGATGGGCGTCGGGCCGGAGGAGGGGATCGCCGAAGCTCGACCGAATCTGGCAGAGTCCGCACGTAAGGGCCCACGGAGAAGGTCTCATCTCTCCCCGCGAGGAGCGATCTCCGCGTGGGCGAGCCGGGACGAGTATGGGAACCGATTGCCAACGCAGTCTGCCGAGAACCAGACGCGGATCCCGGCACAGGAGCCATCCTCGATCTTGTATGTCCGCGTGGCCCAGCCTTCGACATACATGTAGTAGTTGACCATGTCGAGTTCCTGGGCCTGCGGATCGGCATCCGGATCGTACGTCTCCACGAGCGTCAGCTCGGTCCCCGCGGCAACTCCGTATCGGCCAGGATCGATGCCGCGTCGGACAAGCGCGAGCGTCGGGTAAGCACAGTGTTCAGGCACCACGATCGTAGCGCCCTTCTTGAGATACCAGCGGCTGCCGATTGCGAACCCATCCGGGCTCATCAACCATCGCGGCCAGTCGTCTCGGTGCCAGTCGAAGGATCTCTTCCGAAGATCGGCGTCCTCGGGCGCGAGCGGCGGCGACCAAGTGCGGTCTTCCACGCCGGCTTTGCGTCGGATCTTCTCGTCCACCCTCATACGACCACTCTGGAACATCGACCCGCCGGAAGCAACGATTACCAACCGGCTATGACGCACAAATGGGTTGGCTAAGGGGTACACGACGGATTTGCTCACAAGGCGCTCGGGAGATCTCGGAGAGGCAGCTGGAGGCGAGCCGAAGTCAGCTGACGGAGGGTTAACCCCTCGTTTCGCGGGAGCCGCGCGATGCTACCTTGCGGGCATGAGAACGAGTCGCCGGAACATCCTCGCGGTCGCCATTGCTGTCGCCGCCGCAGTCATCGGATTGACTGCTTGGACGCTTGACCGCGTCGATCCCGGAATGACCTTCGGTATGGGCAAGGACCCACAGGGTCGGAATACGTTGACCGTCGGATCCGTCACGCCTGGCGGTCTCGCGTGGTACGAAGGCGTTCATGCCGGCGACGTCGTCCTCAACGTAGGAGGCGTGGAGACGCTTCCGGGGGACAACGCCGTGTTGATGGCGTATGCGAACTCCAATGAGTGCCCTGACGCCCTCATCATCGTGCCGCCGGCCCAGCTCCAGGAGGCGTTGGCGAATGGTGACTACGGATCGCCGACCCAGCTCGCCTACTTCATCTGGGCGCCACGCCGTCTCACGGCCAGCGGGACGGCACTGCTCGCCGGACTCCTGCTCTGTCTGATGGGCCTCCTGTGGGGCCGCTCCGCGCGTCCTGGCGCTTCGCTTCGCCGGATGCTCCCGACGGTACTTGCCGCCTCGGCAACACCGCTCTTCCTCGCGCCGGTCTATCTCACGCTCAGTCCGCCGGCGGTGATGCTCGCCAGCGTCGTCACCGCGGCCGCGGTGCTGTTGGCCGCGCTCGAGATGGCCGACGCCATTCGACCGACCCGCGTGCGCCGCGGTGTCATCGTCGTTGCGCTCCTGTCCGCCCTCGCCGCGGCGGTCGTCGGCTGCGCCCTCGCATACACGGGCATGGAGCGAAATGCCGCGACCGTGGCGCGTTGGGCCTTCGCCTCCGCCACGATCCTCATTCCCGGTCTCGTTTCGGTCAGGTACCTGCGCAGTCCATCCCTGGCCTCGCAGCCGGGTCGAACCATCGACTCGATCGAGGTTGGCCTGGCGGCCACGCTGCCGGCGTTCGGACTGATGCCGCTGGCGGCAGTCACGGATCCGCCGTTCCTCACGCCGCTTGTGGCGTGGGTCGTGGTGGTCGTCGCCTTGCGCATCTTCGCGATCCGCCCGATGACGAAGCTCGCGACCCAGACAACCCTCGAACGCGAACTCATCGTCGATGACGCAGAGTCCGAACGCCGGCGCATTGCCGGCGATATCCACGACGACGTGATCCAGGACCTGACGATGCTCGTTCATCGGCTCGACCGCGACGGAGCGGATGAGCAAGCCTCCATTGTTCGCCGAGCCGTGGATAGGCTCCGAGCCATCTGCGCCGACTTGCGCCTGCCCGTCCTCGACGATTTGGGTCTTGCGGCCGCCGTCCATTCCCTCGTCGCCGAGCTCGAGCCGATGGCAAGCGGCGAAATCAGCCTGGAAGTCGAGGGCGAGGAGCGGCTTCCGCCGGATGTCGAACTCACGGTGTTCCGGATCGCCCAGGAAGCACTCGCGAACGCGCTGAAGCACGGAAGGCCGCCGATCTCGGTTCGGCTGGAAACGGGCTCGGAAGGTGTCCGCCTCCAGATCGACGATGCCGGGCCCGGGATAGCCATGGCTGTGCTGACGGGTCCACCTGCCGAGGGGCACATGGGGCTGCTCGCCATGACGCAACGCGCCCGACAGATCGGCGCGTCCCTCGAAATCGTTGAACGGCCCGGCGGCGGCACCCGAGTCCGGCTCGACTGGATGGCTCGTTCGAGGCCGGCAGGATCCGCCGTCGTGGGCGAGCCCGCAAACTAGGACGATGACGATCCGAGTCGGCATCATCGACGATCATCCGGTGGTTCGCGACGGGATGACGGCACTGCTCCGGGAGTACGCCGACCTCGAAGTGGTCGCGACTGCGGATTCCGTCGAGAGCGGCCGGCAGATGCTCGAGGACGAGGCGTCGGCTCAGGTGGTCCTGCTCGATCTTCGCCTCGGTCAACGGAGCGGCCTGGAACTTCTGGCCAATCACACAACTCGCGCCCATCGCCCGGCGATTGTCGTGCTCACCGCCTTCAACAACGCCGAATACGCAGCCGCTGCCTGCCGGCTCGGCGCCTCCGGGTTCGTCGTCAAAACGGCGCCGATCGCCGAACTCGTCGACGCGATTCGATCGGCTGCTGCCGGAGTCAAGGTCGGCGCGGGCGGTCATTCAGAACCGACTCTCAGCACCCGGGAACAAGAGATCGTCCGCTGCGTTGTCGAGGGGCGAACCAACGACGAGATCGGCGCGGCGCTCTCTATCTCGAGGAAGACCGTGGAGGGTCATCTCTCGCGGCTCTTCGCACGCCAGGGAGTTGCTTCTCGGGCCGAACTGGCATCACGGGCGGTGCAACAAGGTTGGCTGGACGTCCCGACGATGCGGCGTCGAAGCTCACGAGGCGTGTGATCAATCGAGCTCGCCCTGGGTTGTGGCAGCATAGACTCAGCTAACCGTTGAGAGGGGTAGCCGATGAGCCCGTCCGCGTGGCTATCAGGCGCATCGCGCGGGTTCGTGCGAACCGTCGCTTCGATGGTTCTCGCCGGCATCGTGTTTTCGACCGGGTCATGCTCGGGCATCCAGACGGCCCTCCCGACACCCGCGCCTCATTCCTTCGCCGCCACCGGATCCATGTCGGTCGCGCGCGTCGGCCATACCGCGACGCTGCTGCCGGACGGTCGGGTGTTGGTCGCAGGTGGGGTGTCCTCGGCCACGGGCCTTGCGCTCTCGTCCGCGGAGCTGTTCGATCCAGCTACGGGAGAGTTCAGCCCGACCGGCGCGATGACGACGCCCCGCTATGACCACACCGCGACCCTGTTGGCCGACGGGCAGGTCCTGATCGCAGGCGGCATCGTGGGCGATGGAACCTGGCCGATGCGCTCCGCCGAGCTCTACGATCCCGCGACTGGCAAGTTCAGAGCAACCGGCCAGATGACTACCGGTCGCCTCTACGACTCGGCGACTCTCCTCGCCGACGGGCGAGTCCTCATCGTCGGAGGCACGAACGGCTCCGAAGGGGTCAGTTCCGCTGAGCTCTACGACCCGGAGGCCGGCACCTTTGCAGCGACAGGATCGACCTCCCTCGTCCACTACCACCAGTCCGCCGTCAGGCTCGCCGACGGTCGGGTGCTGATCGTCTCGGGCGGCTCGCTCGCCTTTGGCGGCGCCGAACTCTATGACCCCGCTAGGGCCCAATTCACAACGACTGGCTCCTCGCTCGCCACAACCGACGACGCCCCGATCGTCCTGCTGCCCGACGGGCGGGTGCTCATGTTCGGCGACGACGCGGCGGGATCCGCGTGCGCCTACCTATATGACGCTGCTTCCGGGACGTTCAGCGCCGGCCCGGCGATGGCGACAAATCGAGGAGGCGCCTCGGTAACGTTGATGCCAGATGGCCGCGTGCTAGTGGCTGGCGGAGTGTGGAGCTCCGGGAGCGAGGCGAGGCCGACTTCGACCATGCTCGCGACAGCCGAGATCTTCGAGCCTGACGTGAGTCGCTTCGTCGCGGCAGGAGCCATGACTATTCCGCGCAGCGGTCAGACAGCCACACTCCTGAAGACCGGCGAGGTGCTCCTGGTGGGTGGGAGTGGGACCGATGGCGGCTACCTGGCATCCGCGGAGCTGTACCGACCTTAGCGCCGAGTGTCCAGCAGCCGACGTGCGGCCATGGTGACTACGGACCAGCGGCTGGACCCGGCCAGCGTCCATCCCTCTGCTGGTTGCCGGGTCTATGGGAGAGAACGTGTCGAATCGGCCCGAGACAGGTTGGACGTAACGAGGATGAAGCGCTTCTCGTTGCTCGGGTCGATCAATCATGACGCCGCCGGTGTCACAGGACGTCAAATGCCCGCAAGTTCTCGCGTCAGATGCTCGGGTAGTTCGTAAGCATCTGAGGAGTAGACAGGAGCTCTGACGTTCGGCCATCGGCTATCGCGACCGCCCCGGATGCGGATATCCTCGAGGGCCACTCACTAACGTGTGGCGACGGCGACGTGCTCGCCGCTGTCGACGCCGCGTGTGATGTTCGGCGAACATGGTCCAACCACCAGAACGTTTGCCGTCTCGTGAGGTCGCGGCTGCCTGATTGGCTTGCACTCGAGCGCGGTGGGCCATCAGTCGGACGCGATCTTCCGGTAGGGAAACAGGACGCAAGTTCGGCCGCCACTTCCACTATCCGTTGACGTTGAGTGACAGATTGGCAGTCCATCGTGCGATACCTCCGAGCATGAGCTTGCCTGAGGTATCGAGAGGGACGTCGAAGCAGTTGGTGACGGTGATGTCGGCGTAGCTGTCGTCGGTTGACGAGCTAGATACGGTCGTAATCGTCGGGCTGACCGCCGTTCCCCTGCCGACGGAGCCACTCGGCCAGGCCATCGATAGGGATGCTATAAGCCGTCGGCGCCCTTCCGCGACACTCTGGGGGTGCTCAAGCCGCAAATCTTGCGGTTGCGATGCCCCGGCTACATCCTGTGCCTGGGACGGGCTCGTGGGCGACGCCCACGGAGGTAAGGTCATGCGGGGAGCATGGAGGCAGCGGGCGGACGGCGTCCCGGGCGACGTAGGCGTCCCACATGAGGCAAAGATGGGCCCGTCGTTTCACGCGGGTTGCCCAAGCGGGGCCCGCGCTCCTGGAGGGGTCAGCGGGGTGGAACCATCATCGCTTGGCGCTCTCGGATACGTGCCGACACGTACTTGCCGAAGCGCTCAGCGAGGTCGTTCTCGATGAGTTCGAACGTCACGTCGAGGCTCGGCCCGAGCAAACCAACAGATCCGTTGGCCCCAAAGCCGCGACGGACGGCGACGGCGTCAAGGCTGGCGTAGGGGATATCCATGTTGCCGCGATTCACGAACAGCTGATGGCGGTTCATCTGGGTGATGCCGGTTAGGACCCCGCCTTTGATCAGCCCCAGAATGCGTTCGTTCGTCGCTAACAGCACGAGTGTGGCCGGCTTGCGACACACCGCCAACGCGTGGATCACTTCGCCCGGGTCCAACGTGTTCTCAATGAGATCAAGGGAGTGCTCTACTACCCAGCGTGTGTTGTTCAGCGGCCCTTTTCCCTCAAGAAATGGCTGGACTTGGGACCGGGCGCTCGCCTTCGCGGGTTCCTGGCTTGAGGAGGACATAGGCGGGCCCGGGTAGCCGCATACGTCGCAGCCCGCGGCATCGGAGGAAACTGGGGTGTTGCAACGCGGGCAATAAGCGACGGTCGGTTCCGTGGCGTCGGGAGCGGACGGGTCTACCGGCCCCGCTGCGGTGACGTTCGCGGGGGGGCCAGCGGCGATGACTGGGCTGCCGCAGAGCGAGCAGAATGCCGCGGCCTCCATCAGGCGGGCACCACATTGTGAACAGAACGCCGCGCCCATTGGGCTCCATCCTTTCCTATGAGCTGGCTTCGGCTACCAAGCAAGCTGAGAGCCGACAGACAGGTTAGCTCCGCTAGACGCTGCCGTTCGGCCCTTGTGCGTGAACGGCCCTCGCGAGGCCGATGAGTAACGACCTAAAGAGCACGCTTCCAGGCGATCCGCGAGGCCGGAACAATCGCGTCCTCAAAGGCGTGCCGCATCGCCCACATGCGGTTTCTCCATGGCATTTGTCCGGGCCGGTTGGGCATGGGTCGACCTCGGTGGACTCGAGCTGGCGCCTCCGTCGAGCTCTTACGGGCGAGTAACCACGCCGGCCTCCTAATACTCGCTACGCGAGCTGGGCGCGAGACGGGCATCGGTAGGTCGAGCATGGATTCCCTCCGTTCGTCGTTTCGCATCTGGCCCGAAGGGGGCACTAGAGTGAGTAGATCAGAGGCTGAGGCTTCGTAGTCGGCTCGGAGGCTGCGCCCTGGCGCGCCGGACGCGCCCTCCTCGAACCGGCGATCGACCTCGGTGCGACGTCCCTCAGCAGGGCCCGCATCACCGTGGGAATCGGCCGGACCTCCGCTGCCGGTCGACGCGTGGGTCGGGGTCCAGGCAGTGATCTGAACGAGGTCGTCACCAATCGCCCGCGGGCAGCCCTTCGGCGACCTGACCGCGTTCTATCTGCAGAGCAACCTCGACGTCGCCAGGTCATCGCATGACGCGTTGACTCACGTAGTATCGTTGTGCGAAACGTTTCGCGAATTGTCACACACAGTCGGCCCGTCGCGATCTATCGCCGTCCCTCGCAAGGCGGGCTCCGCCGACGTCGCGTGAGGGCGATGCCTCGAGTCACCGGACAGCGGCACTGGTGAAAGCCGATCCAGGTCATCGAATCGTTTGACATTGGCCTAGTTCTAGATACTCTTCACATATCGTTTTGCGAAGAGGTAACAAAAGTGGCGACGGAAGCCCCAGCAAGTGTTCCGCGAGCGCTATCGACCCACAGGCGGGGGGGTCAGCAATCAGGCCTGCGCCGGCGGAATCTGGGTCGGGTTCTTCGCGAGGTTCACCTGGCCGGGCCGTTGTCCCGCGCCGAACTGTGCGATCGCCTTGGCATCGACTCGAGCACCATCCGCCATATCGTCCACGACCTGAGCCGGCTCAGACTCGTCATCGAGCCGGCGCCGGCCGAGCACGGCGCCCCCGGCAGGCCACCCAGACTGGTGAGCGTCCGGCCCGACGGTCCGCTGGTTCTGGCCCTGGAAGTTGCCACGGATTCGCTGGCGGCAGCCCTCGTCGGGATCGGCGGGGTTGTGCGGGCGAAGACTCGAGTCGCCCGGACCTCGCGCGTGCAGGATCCAGCTGCCCTGGTTGACGCCCTGGTCGCCATCGCCCGTCCGCTGATCGATGCTCCGAACGTGGCGGGCCGCGTCCTGGCGGTGGGAATCTCCACTCCAGGGTCTGTCCGCGCGGAGGACGGCTTCGTTGGATTTGCCGTCAACCTGGGATGGGAGGGCGTGCCCCTCGCCGATCTCGTGGCTGCCGGCCTGGGCCTCGAGGTCCCGGTCAGAGTGGGCAATGACGCGCAGATGGCCACGCTTGCCGAGCACATACGCGGATCGGGCGCGGGTTGCTCGGACTTCATCTGCGTATGGGCGGAGGCAGGCATTGGCTCGGGCATCATCGCGTCCGGAAGGCCGCTCTTCGGCAGCCAGGGCTACGGCGGCCGGCTTGGGCACATCCCTGTCACCAACGGAGACCGGCAGTGCCATTGCGGCTCGCGAAGGTGCCTCGAGATCGTCGCGGGCGAGGATGCGCTGATTCGATACGCGGGCCGGCCATTCGATGAAGCCGGGCCAGACGCGATTGCCGTGGTGCTCGCGGCCGCAGAAGCAGGCTCGCCCGCCGCTCTGGCGGCGCTCAGTGAAGTGGGCCATTGGCTTGGCATCGGACTGAGCGCCGAAGTTGAGCTCTTCAATCCGGCGCGTATCGCCCTGGCCGGAATGTACGCCCGCCTGTACCCGTTCATCTGCGCGTCGGTCAAGGAAGTGCTCGACGAGCCTGTTCTGAGTCCGTCTCGTTCGCTCGTCGAGGTCGTTCCGGCAGCCTTGGGGGCGGACTCAGCGCTCATGGGCGCCGCTGAATTCGCCCTCGCTCCGTACCTCGATGATCCCGCCCGGGTCGCCGCGGCGGTCGTCAGCTCGGGGTCGACGTCATGAGGGCGACCCGGGCGCTCGCTAACGGGCCCATGGGCCCTTCGCCAGATCCCGCCGCAAGCCCGGCGGAAACGTTCGGTTGCCGCCCACGGTCGATCCGGCCGTGCTGGAAGCGGGCGGCGTCCTCGGACCTAAGTTTGGGAGCCAGCTCGTGAACCGAAATGACGAACAGCTGAGAACCGCCGGGGCGAAGGCAGGTGATGGGTCGCGGGAGCCGAGGCTGGCCGGACGTCGCGTTGGCCAAGCGACCTGGGCCACCAGCGCCCAGCTGCTCTACCGCTACGCCATGGTCGCCGTGTTCCTCCTGCTTTTCGTCGTGATGGCCATTGCGTCGCCAACATTCCGCGACCCGCAGAACCTCTCGAACCTGCTCCAGCAGAACTCCATCATCGGCATCGTCGCCTGCGGCATGGTCGTGATGATCATCTCGGGCGGCTTCGACCTCTCAGTCGGTGCCGTGGGTGCGATGTCCGCTGTCTCGGGGGCGGCCGTCTTCATCAATCTGGCGTCGCTCCCGTTCGGACCCTTTCCGGCGGTCATAACCGCGGTCGTGGTCGCGACTCTGTGCGGACTCATCAACGGCCTGCTGATCGGCAAGGTCGGTATCAACCCGTTCGTCACGACGCTCGGAACTCAAACCGCGATCCGGGGCGTGCTCCTGATCATCACCGACGGCAGGCCGATCTACGGCGTTCCGTCCTATTTCAACTGGGTCGGCCTGGGCCGCCTCGGCCCCATCCCCGTCGCCGTGCTCATGTGGGCCGCCGTGATCGTCCTGACGATGTTCGTTCTGCGGTCGACCCGGTTCGGCCACTACGTCTACGCGGTGGGCGGCAACAAGAACGCCGCCCGCCTCGCGGGCATCAACGTCGATCGGACGCTGATAGGCATTTATGCCTTCGGCGGCTTCTGCGCGGGCGTCGCCGGGGTGCTGGCGCTCGGCACGACGCTCGTCGCCCAGCCAACGGCCGCCGAAACCTGGCCCCTGACGGCCATCGCCGCAGTCGTCGTGGGTGGTGTCCCACTCGCCGGTGGCAGCGGCGGTGTCTGGGCCGCGGTGCTCGGAACGCTGCTCCTGGGCACGGTGTCAAACGCTTTGAACCTGCTCGGCGTGTCCCCGTTCTGGCAGCCGGCGGTCACGGGTCTCGTGATCCTGATAGCAGTCGGACTCGATAGCTATCAACGCAAGCGCCGGGCGACGGAGTGAGGGGCCTATGAGTTGACGAGCCCCGGGTATCCAGTTCGCCAGGGTAGGAGAGGAACATTTCTATGCGCATCAACAAAGTCGGGCGTCTCGCTTCGGTGTTCATGGCGCTCGCAGTCGTCGCCGGCTGCTCGTCCTCGGCCGCAACTCCGCCGCCCGCCGGGGCCTCCGGCACTGCTCCCACGACAGCTGGCTCGCCGGCCGCAGCCAATCTCCATTTCTGCTGGATGATCTTTGACACCTCGATCCCGTTTTACACGAACCTGATCAAGGGCGCCAACGACCAGGCCACCAAGCTCGGCGTCAAGCTCGACATCGTCAATGGCACCGCCGAGCTCACCGGCCAGATCGCCGTCGTCCAGCAGTTCATCACCCAGAAGTGCAGCGCGATCATCATCTCGACCAGCGACTCGAAGGGCATCGTGCCCGTCGTGAAGCAGGCGAACGACGCCCAGATCCCGGTCTTTGCCGTGAACCTCGGCATCGGGACCGGCGCGGACTTCGTCACCTACGTTGGCGTCGATGACTACCAGTTCGGCGTCAACCAGGGCAAGCTGCTCATGCAGGCTCTGCCGAACGGTGGCAAGGTCGCGTACATGAACGGCAAGATCGGCGTCGACGCGCAGATCCAGCGCAAGGCCGGTCTCATGGACACGATCAAGAGCCAGACGAACATCACGATCGTGGCCGAAGGTACCGCCAACTGGGACAGCGCTGCGGCTCTGGCCCTGACCCAGGACTGGCTCAGCAAGTACGCCAAGGGCAGCCTCGACGCCATCGTCGACCAGGGTCCCGAGGGCGCAACCGCGGCCAAGTACGTCACCGACAACGGCCGCACCGATGTCAAGTACATCGTCGGCGACTTCCCGCAGTCGGTGAAGGATGGCATCGCCGCGGGATACATCTACGGCACCACCGATCAGGACCCCTATCCGCAGGGCACCGGCGGCGTTCAGGCCGCGTTCGATTGGCTGACCGGCAACAAGAGCGCCGTCAAGCAGCCGAAGATGCTGCTCGACCTGCCGATCATCACCAAGGACAACGTGGACAAGTACCCGGCAGCCTGGAACGGCTAAGCCGAAGCTGAACCAGTAGTTGTTGGAGGACGACCTCGTGGACGCACAGCACCGGCCAGGTAATGCGCTCCTGGAAATGCGTGGCATCAGGAAAGCCTTCCCGGGCGGTGAGGTGCTCCACGGGGTCGACTTCACGGTGGAGCATGGCCAGATCCATGCTCTGGTCGGCCAGAACGGCGCGGGCAAGAGCACTCTCATGAAGGTGCTGGGGGGCGTCTACTCGGACTACGAAGGCGAGATCACGATCGAAGGCAGGGCCATCAGGCCGCAGTCTCCGCACTCAGCGCTCGCCGAGGGAATCGCCGTCATCTACCAGGATTTCGCGCTCGTGCCGGATCTGACGGTTGCCGACAACATCGGGCTCGGTCGAGAACCTCGCGGAAGATTGCCCGGCACCGTCTCCCACGGAAGGCTGCGCGCCCGCTCGACCGAGGAGACCGTCTACTTCGGGATCGAGTTGCCCGTCATGAAGCGCGTTGCCGCTCTCAGCGTCGGCGATCAACAGCTCACGGAGATCGTCAAGGCGCTGGCCCGTCGGGCCCGCGTTCTGGTCATGGACGAGCCCACGGCCCGCCTTTCGCCGACCGAGCGGGCTCGCCTCTTCGAGATAATGCGGATGCTCGCCGGTCAGGGTGTGGGCATCGTCTACATCAGCCACTTCCTCGAGGAAGTGTTCGCGATCGCGCAACAGGTGACCGTCCTGCGGGATGGGAACGTGGTCGCCACCGAGCCGACCGCGGCGCTCAACCTGCAGTCGCTGACCAACCTGATGGTCGGATCCGCTCTCGCCGCGTCCGAGCGGGCCGAGAACCACGGGGAGGCCGGCGCGAGCGGCCTGGAGCTCGTCGATTTCAGCGTCGCCGGGCGCAAGCCTGTGAACCTCAGGGTTGATTCGGGAGAGATCCTCGGCGTCGCGGGGCTGGTAGGTTCGGGGAGGTCGCGGCTGGCCATGGGCGTGGTCGGCGCCGTGCGAGCCAGCGGGAAGATCAAGGTCCATGGCGCCGAGGTCGCCATCCGGTCACCACAGCAGGCCGCCAGCTCGGGCGTCGTCTACCTTCCGGAAGACCGCAAGCGGGACGGGCTCGTACTGACGTTGAGTGTCGGAGAGAACCTCGTGCTGTCAGCCCTGGGCCGCGGCCTGGCTCGCCTCGGGCTGGTTCGCCGGAAGGCTTGCGCGGACACGAGTAGATCTCTCGTGGAACGCTTTGGGATCGTGCCCCAGGATCCGCGGCGGCTGGTCAGCACGCTGAGCGGCGGCAACCAGCAGAAGACTCTCCTTGCGCGGGCATGCGCGGCCGAGGCGGACGTCGTGATCCTCGATCAACCCACCGCCGGTGTCGACGTCGGGGCCAAGGCAGAGATCTACGAGCAGATTTGGGAGATGGCCCGGGCAGGAACCGCCATCATCGTCGTGTCAGACGACCTGGACGAACTTCTGCTGCTGTCGGATCGGATCATGGTGATGCAGAAAGGCCGTGTGACCCGCCTGGATCCGGCGGATGCTTTCACGCGACCCACGCTACTCGAAGCCATCACCTCGGCCGCAGACGGCAACGCTGCGTGAGCCGCAACCCATCCACAAAGCGCGCTCGCTTCGGCCTCTCCGTGCCGGCCCGCCACTGTCGTCCGGCTTTCTCGCCGGGCTCTGCCCTTCGCCAGCCCGGATGGAGTTGACAAGACCCATGAACCGCATCGTCGGCGTCAAGAACTACGGGTTCGACTGGTACACCGAGTACGGACTGCGGGAGGCCGACGCAGCCGACGCAATGGCCCGCCATGGGATCAGCTGGGTTGCCGTCCAGAACCTCATGGATCCGCTGCCAACGTCGGCGGTCGCGCAACGGCTGCCGGACGCCCGATACGACGACCGGCGCCTGCGCGCCGAACTGAGAGACCGAGGGATGCGGACGTTCGAGGCAACCGCCGTTTTCTTCCAGCCGGAGATCTACCGCAGCCGGCCGGACATGCGACCGGTCGACGAGAACGGCGCCGTGATGGAGCAGCGCGGCTGGTACGTCGGATTGTGTCCGAGCAGCCCGGCGTACCTGGCCGAACGAGCCGCGCTGATCGAGGAGGTTGGGGCAACCCTCGAGCCAGACGGCCTGTTCCTGTCCTTCATCCGCTTCCCGGGTTTCTGGGAGCTGTGGATGCCCGAGACGACTCGTGCCGACATCCGCGAGTACTGCTTCTGCGACAGGTGCCTTGACCGATTCCAGGTTGAGACGAACGTTCGACTGCCCGATGGGTCGACATCCGAGAAGGCGGCGATCCTCCGGCACGAGCTCCGCGACGCCTGGACAGCCTTTAAGTGCGGACTGATCGCCGAGACCATTCGCACTCTGACGGCCGCGATGCGCCGGTCGAGGCCCGGCGCCGACGTGCTGGTCAACGGCCTGGGCTTCAGCCGGCACGACTACGGAAACGCGGTGGCCGAGGTCATCGGGCAGGACATCGGCATCATGTCGACGGTTGCCGACCACATCGAGCTGATGCTCTACGACCAGATCTCCCGCCGCGACGCGCCGGCGTGGATCGCCGCCGAGACGGAGGCGGCACGTTCCCGGTCCGACCGTACCATCCTGGTCAGCCTTCAGACCAAGGCGGATTACCTCGACCCGATGTATGCCAGCGGCGGACGCCGGCTGTTGGTAACCCCCGAAGAGCACGCCTCGGCGCTCGGAGCGACTCTGGCGTCGCCGGCCGACGGTGTAATGGTGTACCGCTGGCTCGACTACCTCGAGAGCGAGCTGCGCGGCGATGGCCGGCTGGTCGACGCCCTCCGAGCGTTCGGCGACGGAACGCTCGTCGCCCTGTAGCCCTATGGCCCTGTAGCCCTGTAGCCGTGGAGGAGTCGCGAGTGGAAACCAGGATCGTTGCCTCGGGGTTCGCATTCCCCGAGGGACCATGCGTGGATGCCGGCGGCCTGCTGCACCTCGTGGAAATGGCGAACCACTGCGTCTCGCGGGTACGGGACGGAAAGCGCGAAATGTGGGTCGTTACGACCGGATCGCCGAACGGCGCCGCTTTCGACGTCGATGGCGATCTCTACGTGTGCAACGGCGGCAACCGCTGGCCGCCGTCCGCGTCGACCGGCGGACTGGCCGGCCCGGCCGACAAGCCGACCCTTATCCAGCGGATATCGCCGCACGGCGACGTCACCACTGTTGTCGATCAGATCGACGGCCGGCCGCTCAACGCCCCCAACGACATCTGCTTCGTGAGGCCCGGCGCCTTCTACTTCACCGACCCGCGCTGGGAGGCCGGACCGGAAGGGATCCGGATAGGGGAGGTCTGCTACTCGACGACGGCGGGTGAGGCGAAGCGCGTCCACTCCGGCCTGCGGTTCCCCAACGGCCTCTGTGTAACGCCCGACGGCCACCATCTTCTTGTGGACGAGACGGACACAGGCCTCATCCATCGCTTCCTGATGTCGCCCAGCGGCGACCTGACCCAGCTGGACGTCTACGCCGACGTCGGGCCGGGCATGAGCCTGGATGGGATGTGCTTCGACGCGGACGGACGCCTGATCGTGGCCGCTAGCACGGGCGGGCGCCTGCTTGTAGTCGCTCCGGGCGGGGGAGCCATCGAGCGCGTGATCCACCTGGCCGACCCCGCACCCACCAATGTGTGCTTCGGAGGGGCCGACAACGCCACTCTCTTCATAACGGAGGCCGGAATCGGCCGCGTCTCCGCGATGGATTGGCAGGTGCCCGGTCTTCCCCTGGTCGATCCCAGGGGACGTTCCTAGAGATCCGGAAAGCGGGTCGATGGGCCGTTCGGGGAGCGGTCTCGAGCCGGCCCATCAACGCATGAGAGTGAGACACACATGGAGCTCAACGACTCGCGGCGAACGACTCTGGAGCAGCGCGTTGCGAGGCTGGAGGCGGCGGAGGACATCCGCCACCTCTTGTTTCGATACACCTGGGCGCTCGATCACGCGGACTTTGAAGGCATCGTCGCGTGCTTCTGGCCTGACGGCACCTTTCGGTTCGGGGACCAGGAATGGGTGGGAACCGGCGCGATCGAAGACTACTTCCGTCGAGACAGGCTCAATCACACCGAGATGCTTCACTACGCCGTGAACATCGTCGTCGAGGTCGCGGACCTGGATACCGAGCCCGACGGGTCCGGGACTGCCTCCGCCGAAACCTATCTGTGGGATTTGTACAATCGGTCGACGTCACTCGGTCTGGCCGGCACGGTTCTCGCCGGCCACTACCGGGTCGGCGTTTCGCGCAGAAACGGCGAATGGCGCTTCCAGATACTCGACGTCGCCGTGCGATGGGTCGTCCCGATGCCGCAGCCGTGGGCATTGAGCGAGGATTTCCAGCCGAGGCCGGAGCTTCGGGGCTAGCCGGATCGATGGGCCCGAAGGGGCGGTAGATAGCGCCGGAGGCCTGGAGTACCACGAGCTCCGCCTCTGACAGACCCAGCAGCCCGCAGTAGACGTCGCGATTGTGCTCGCCAACCAGAGCCGGGGCCATCCGGATCGCGCCGGGGGTCCTGGTGAGCTTCACCGTTACTCCGGGCTGAACCGTGCGTCCGACAATCGGGTGCTGCATCTCGACGAGCATCTCGCGCGCGTGCAGCTGGGGGTTTCGGACCGCCGAAGGGACATCCGCCACTATCCCGCACGGTATCCCCGCGTCGGCGAGCGTCTCGTAAGCTGCCTCGGCGTCGCGCTCGCGGACCCAATCCGCGACCATCGACTCCAGTTCGACGCGATTGGCGACTCGACTCTCGATCGAGTTGAAACGCGGATCGGACGGCAGGCCGGGCATGCCGAGCACCTGGGACAACCTGACGAAGAGCGGGTCTGTGCCGGCCGCGACCAGCAGGGAGGCGCCGTCCTTGGCGGCGAACACCGTCGCCGGCGCGGCCCACGGATCGCGGTTCGCGAATCGCTCGGGCATGAGGCCGGCCATCAGATAGGCCGGCACCGCCGTGCCCATGCAGGAGAAGATCGAGTCGAGCAGGGCAACGTCCACGACCTGCCCCTTGCCGGATCGCTGTCGTTCGAAAAGAGCGACCGCAGTGCCGAAAGCGGCGTATATCGCAGCGACACAGTCTGTGATGAACACGCCGGTAAGCAGCGGCGGATCTTCCTCAGAACCGTTCAGCGACATGAGCCCGGACATCGCCTGGGCCAGAAAATCGAAAAGGCCTCGGTCTTTGTACGGGCCGGTTTGGCCGAAGCCGGAAACGGAAGTAAGGATGATGCCGGGCTTGATAGCGTCCAGCTGCGGGTAGCCAAGACCCATCTGCTCCATCGTTCCCGGTCGGTAGTTCTCGATGACGACGTCCGACCATGCCACCAGACGGCTGAGCACGGCGCGTCCCTGCTCCGAACGGGTGTTGAGAGTGACCGCCCGCTTGTTGCGGTTGTAGTTCATCGTGTAGAGGCTCATGCCGTTGAGCGCAGGACCCAGATGCCTCGAGTCTTCGCCGCCGGGTCGTTCGACTTTTATGACGTCCGCCCCCATCTCCGCCAGCAAGCTGCCGCACATGGGGCCGGAAATGAACCGGGACAGGTCCAGGATTCGGATCCCGGCGAGGGGACCGCTGACGGGTGAGACGTGGCCCTGCGATTGACTCATGCGAAACACTCCTGATTCGTCACCGGATTCCGAAAAGCGCTGCCGACCCAGCGGCCGCTCGCCTCCGCCGCGCCTGGGTTACGTCAAGCGGCCGTGTCCATACGGAGCAGCCCATGCGGATCCACGTGCTCGCGCAGGAACGCGAGCTCCTCCTGGCCGGGCTCTTCCGTCACGGGCGCGAATTCGAGACCCGGCAGATCGAAACCGGTGCTGTCGCGCACGTCTTCTGTCGAAATGCCAGGGTGAATCGAACGGACGAAGATGCGTCCGCCGGCGTCGAACGCGAAGATGCACTTGGGCGTGACGACGAGTTCCGGGCCACCTCCCCGAAGACCGAGTTCAGCTCGTCCCCTGCGCCCGCCGGGAAATCCAACCCCTGTCCGGTGATCTACTCTCGCGACGAACATCCGTTTCTCGTGGCGCGGCATCATGACGATCTCTCGACCGAACAAGGCCATGTGTTCGGGAATGAGGATCGGACCGACCAGCCGGACATCGGGGGCGGCCGGATCTCCGATGCAGACCGTGTTGACGTTGCCCTCGCGGTCCACCTGGGCCGCCGAGCAGAAGCCCACGCTCACATCGCCCCGTTTGACAACGTACTGCGGAGGGTAACCGAGATCGCGCGCGTCGCAGGGTAGAGCCAGCAGATTCGGGTCGAACTCGGCGTCCGGGAGCTGGGTGATGGACCCGGGGGAAGGGTTGTGACACCAGCCGGCCAGGAGACAGGTCAGGCCCGGGGCGTGCGTGGCCTGGGCAAACTGCATCGCCGCGAGCGGGATCAAGGTCGCGTACAGCGCCGCGCGCGGACCAGTTGCCAGGCCGGTGAAACCTACGTCGTCGTCCCGCAAGGTCCGGGCGATCGTCACCGCAAGAAGCTCCGCCACGGACGCCTTCATAGGACGACTCCTGTCACGGTAGAGAGCGAGCGTAGCCGACTCATCCCGATCAGCTCCAAGTAGGCGCTCTCGTCGGGCGGTCCATATACGTACTTGTCCAGGTACGACCTGAAAGCCACGTCGTCGGATGAGGCGGCCACGTACTCCTCGAAATGGGCTTTGTCCAGGGTGTAGAAGCCAAGCGAGTGGCATGGGTGAGCGCCCCAGGGGGCCTCCACGACCGCGGCCACTCGGAACCCGGGAATGACGGTCCTTTCCGCGTGCCGGCGTACGTATGAGTTGTCCACCAGCTTCTCGACGGTAACGATCACCTTCTCGCAACTCCGAGCCACGGTCTGGTCGAAGTCCTGCGGCAGAAGCTTCGCGGGGGCGGCCAGAACATTGCCGTATTGATCGGCCGCCGCGGCGTGTATGACAACCACGTCCGGATCGGCCGGGGGGACGGCAATGTAGGGACGCCCCGTGAGAGGACAGGCGAAAACGACCGCGTTCGGGTTGCGAGCGGCTACGTCACTGCCGCCCAGATGTGGGCTGGCCAGAAAGGTCAACCCGGCCTCACTCGCCCGGAAGCGATCGAACGCGGTGATCTCGGAGTAGTCGTCGATGCCGATGGCCCCGCGTTCTACGAGTCTGCGGAAGTTCCTCGCGAGTCCGAACTGCTCGAGTCCGACGTACGACGTCTCGACTTTGCCGACGCAGCCGGCCGCGGCGGCCATGTCGAGCTCCGGCCCGTTCAGCACGCCGACCACGACGAGATCGCGCCGGCCCTGTCGTATGAGCTCCCGCACGAATGCCATCGGTCGTTGGTAGACAGACTGCCCACCGAGCGCCACCCGTGCCCCGTCCGGTACCAGGGCCGCAGCCTCTCTCATGGTCCGGACTTTGGTCGCGCGAACTTTGCGAACGATGACGCTCACGCTAATCGTGCTCCACTCTGCTTGGCATCGCCCCGGGCTGGAGTGCCATCGCGGGACGGCGCCGACCTGCATCTTGCCCTCCGCGCTTGCCAGCGCGCCGCCTTCACCCAGGTCATTTGACGCGGACGTCTGCGTCAATGACACCAGCGAACGCGCTATCATGTTAACCGTTTCGCGAAACCTTTGGGAGGTGGCTTTGATCGGATGGATTCGCCCGGAGGCGCGTCCGCCAGGGTCCTCCGCGCGACAGCCGGACGCAGGTGTGTCGCGGCTGGCCGCTGCCGATATCCGGCAGGGACAGGATCGCGTGCCGGGCGGACGGTGCCCTGAGCTGCCCGGCTACGTGGTCTCGGGCGGTTTCCTGTCGAAACCTCACTCGCCTCGTTGACGTCTGGTCTATACTGGCCGAAACGTTTCGCGAATGGTTACACCGGAGGGCTCCGTTGGCCACTGAACTCACCATGCCGCGCCTGTCGCAGGACATGGAGTCGGGCAGGGTCGTCGAATGGCTCAAGAAGGAAGGCGATCGCGTCGAGCCTGGCGAGCCGGTCCTGACCGTTGAAACGGACAAGGCCAACATGGACGTGGAGGCGACCGAGGCCGGTGTCCTGATCCGGATCCTCGTGCCGGTCGGAACGGATGCGATGATCGGCGCCCCGCTGGCGGTCATCGGTGCCGAGGGAGAGGATGTCGGCGTGCCGACCGGCGCCTCCGCCCAGCCCGATCCTGCTTCGGCAAGCGCATCCAGCACCTCTCCTGCCGCTTCGCATCAGTTGTCCGACTCGAATCCGCCCATCGCCAATGTGGCCGGCCGTGACCCCGCTTCTCCGGTCGCCCGGCGTGTCGCCAGGGAGCTGGGCATCGACATCGGTCAGGTACGCGGCAGCGGACAGGGCGGCCTCATCGGCGAGGCGGACGTCAGGGCCTACGCCGACCGTAATGCTGTCGGCTCGCTCTCGAAGCATGATGACGTGGAGGTCGTCCCGCTCGAAGGGATCCGTCGGCGAATCGCGGATCGGATGTCGCTCAGCCGAAGGACAGCGGCTGACGTCACGACCGTGATCGACGTCGACATGAGCGTCGTCGCGAACGCTCGCCGGGAGTCGCACCTGTCGTACACGACGTACGTCGCCTGGGCTGTGGCGCGCACGTTGCCCGAGTTCCCCGACATCAACGCGACCTTCGTCGATGATCAGATTCTCCGTCATCGCACTGTCAGTCTCGGCGTGGCGGTGGCTCTCGACTCGGGTCTGGTGGTGGTCGTCGTCCGCGACGCCGGCACCAGGACCCTCGTCGGGATCGAGGCTGAGATCGATCGCCTCGCTAATCAGGCTAGACAGGGCAAGATCAAGCCGGAAGACGTGTCCGGTGCCTCGTTCACCCTGACGAACTCCGGCACGTTCGGCTCCCTCTTCTTCACTCCGATCATCAACGTGCCCGAGGTCGCCATCCTGGGAGTGGGCCGCGTGGCCGACGTGCCGGTCATAAGAGAGGGCCAGGTCGTGCCCGGCAAGGTCATGTACCTCTGCCTGAGCTACGACCACAGGGTGGTCGATGGCTCCACGGCCGTCAGGTTCCTGGCCGCTGTCAAGTCACGCCTCGAAGATGTCGCGAGCGAGATCGCGAAGTGAAGGCAAATCCCACTGAAAGTTCAGGGAGCAACTTGAGACCCTCGGATCAACTCGAACAGAAAGATCTACTGGAGATCCTCCGGTGGATGCTCCTGACCCGGGCCTATGAAGATCGGGCTCAGGAACTGTGGAGCAAGGGTCTCGTAGTGGAGTCCCTTCACGG
The DNA here is from genome assembly GCA_027364875.1 of Chloroflexota bacterium. Taxonomy (GTDB): domain Bacteria; phylum Chloroflexota; class Limnocylindria; order Limnocylindrales; family CSP1-4; genus Fen-1039. The sequence goes on along the minus strand of DAHXON010000002.1, from coordinate 83,779 downwards.
AAGTCAGGGCCAGGAGGCGATCGGGGTCGGAGTCTGTTACGGACTGCGGCCCGACGACGTCATCATCCCCTCGCTTCGAACACGGGCGGCGTTCCTGGTTCGAGGAGTGTCCGTCCGGCAGTTCCTATCGGGGATGCTTGGCAAGGCGACAGGGGCGGCGAAGGGGAAGGCAACCGCCCATCACATGGGCTCGAAAGACGCCGGGATACTGCTCGGGAGCGCACTTGTCGGCTCGTCCATTCCGGTTGCCGCGGGAGCCGCGCTCGCGTTCAAGATGAGGGACGAGGATCGAGTCTCGGTTTGCTTCTTTGGAGACGGGGCGACTGAGCGTGGCGACTTCCATGAGGGCCTCAACCTCGCTGGTGTAATGAAGCTGCCGGCCGTCTTCGTTATCGAAAACAACCTCTACGCGGAATTCACCCCGATATCGAAGCACTTCGCGGGAACCAGCCTTGCTGCCAGGGCCGAGGGATATGGCTTCCCCGGCGTTACCGTGGACGGCAACGACGTTCTGGCCGTCTACGACGCTATGAGTGAGGCGGTCGCGCGGGCTCGCGCCGGCGAAGGGCCCACCCTCCTGGAATGCATGACGTACCGGCAGCGAGGCCACTCTTCAAGCCACCCGCCGACAGAAGGGCGCGACCCCGCGGAGGTCGAGAGTTGGCTGAAGCGTGATCCGATCCTGCTGTTCAAGGCCGAGCTCGCGCACAGAGGCCTGCTTGGCGGCGGAGCCCTGGCTTTGATCGACGCTTCGGTGGCCGAGGAGATCGAGGACGCCGTCCGATTTGCAGTAGATAGTCCTCTCCCCGATCCAGCCGAGCTCTACAGAGACGTCTACGCGCCGGCCGAGACGAGTGAGGCAGCACGATGACCACGATCGCCTACCGTGAAGCCGTCCAGCGTGCGCTTCGCGAGGAGATGCGACGCGATCCGGCCGTCTTCCTCTTTGGAGAGGACGTTGCCGAGGCAGGCGGAGTCTTCAAGGCAACGAAGGGCCTGCTGGAAGAATTCGGGCCGACGCGGGTCTTTGACACGCCGATCAGCGAGTCCGCGATAGTTGGGGCTGCCGTGGGGGCGGCCATGATGGGGATGCGGCCGGTCGTCGAGGTGATGTTCGCGGACTTCACGACGATCGCCATGGACGCGATCGTCAACTCCGCCGCCAAGGCCCGGTTCCTGTCCGGCGGCGAGTTCTCCGCCCCGATGGTTGTGAGGATGTCCTATGGCGCAGGGGCCCGTTGGGGAGCCCAGCACACCCAATCAGTCGAAGCCTGGCTGATGAATGTACCGGGGCTGACGATCGTGATGCCGTCCACGCCATACGACGTGGTCGGGCTGCTCAAGTCTGCGATACGTTCGCCGGACCCGGTCGTTGTCCTGGAAAACAAGCAGCTGTACGGAAAGAAGGAAGACGTCCCCGACGAGGAATTCTTCGTGCCGATCGGGAAGGCGGCTGTCCGTCGACCGGGGCAGGACGTCACGATCGTCGCCACCGGCTACATGGTCGACCGTGCTCTGTCCGCAGCCGATGCGCTGGCCGCCGGCGGACACAGCGCCGAGGTGATCGACGCTCGCTCGGTCCTTCCACTCGACGTCGAAACGATCGTGGGGTCCGTGACTCGCACTGGTCGGCTGGTCGTAGTTCATGAGGCGCCGGTATTCGGCGGGTTCGGGGCCGAGGTTGCCGCCGCGGTTGGCGCGCAGGCGTTCGGCTATCTCGCCGCCCCCATCGAACGTCTGGGCGGTGCCTGGTCGCCCATCCCATTCGGCCAGGTGCTGATCGATGAGTATCTGCCCAGCGAACAGGACATAGTCCAAGCAGCTCAGAGGGCCATCTCGGCTTGATGGCGGTGTGTCAACCGTAGGTCCGTCGCGACCTTGGACCGGCAAGAGGGTGTTCTCGCGGCTGGGAAGGGAGTAGACCGGGAAGTGGCTTTCAGGGATGCGGTGATCGGCATCGACATCGGCACCTACAGCTCGAAGGGTGTCGTCAGCCTGGCGGACGGCTCCATCCTGGCGGAAGCTCGCGTCGAGCACGGAGTCTCGATCCCGGCGCCCGGCCAGATGGAGCATGATGCCGACGACGTTTGGTGGCGAGACGTTGTCCGGATCAGCCGACGCCTCATGGATTCCGTGCCGAGCGGGACCAGGATCGCCGCGGTCGGTATCAGCGCGATCGGGCCCTGCCTCCTGCCACTCGACAGGCACAGCCTGCCACTCAGGCCCGCGATCCTGTACGGGGTGGACGTGCGCGCTTCGGAGCAAGCCGCTCGACTCGAGCGTTCATTCGGCCCCGCGATAAGGCGCCTAAGCGGAGCGCGCTTGACCAGTCAGGCCGTCGGACCAAAGGTCCTGTGGATTCAAGAGAACGAGCCGGAGGTTTTCGCCGAGACGGCTCGCTTCGTGACCTCGACCGGGTACGTCGTCTACCGATTGACGGGCGAGCACTCTATCGACCACCACACGGCGTCCTACTTCGCCCCGTTCTACGACATCAAGCGAATGCGCTGGGATCTTCGCTTCGCCGACGGCCAGGTAGCCCCCGAGATGCTGCCGGAGTTGTGCTGGACCAGCGAGATCGTCGGCAGGGTGACGGCCGAAGCAGCCGCAGCGACGGGCATACCGCAGGGGACCCCAGTCACGGGCGGCACGACTGACGGCGCGGCGGAGGCGGTCGGGGTTGGCGTGATCCGGCCGGGTGATCTGATGGTGTCCTACGGGAGCACGTCCTATCTCGTTCTCGTGGCGGACGAGTATCGGCGTGTGCCGGACCTGTGGATGACCCGCGGTGCCAGGGAAGGCGAGTACTTCCTGACCACCGCAATGGCTACGACTGGCTCCATAACAAGCTGGTTCCGCGGGCAATTCGCCAAGGAACTCCCGCAGAGTACCTTTGCTGACGCAAGCGAAGCGCACGCGCAGCTTTGCCGGGAGGCCGAGGCGTCACCGCCCGGAGCCAGGGGCCTGCTTCTGCTGCCCTACTTCAGCGGCGAAAGGAGCCCATTCAACGACCCGCAGGCTCGGGGCGTAATCGCCGGCTTGAACCTCTCACACGACCGCGGCGATCTCTATCGAGCCATCCTCGAAGCTACGGCATTCGGAGTCCGGCACAACCTGGAGTCGATGGTCGACTCGGACACGGCACCGAGATGCGCGGTTGCGGTCGGAGGCGGGACGGCCAGCCGGCTTTGGCTCCAGATCGTCTCCGACGTTACGGGCATTACCCAGGAAGTTCCCGACAGGCAGTTGGGCGCCGCTTACGGAGATGCCTACATCGCTGCCGAGGCTATCGGCCTGGTGGACGGCAAGAGTCCTTCCTGGGTGCGAACCAAGGTCCGTATCGAACCCAACGCAGACAATCGAAACGTGTACGCTCGGCGCTACGAACTCTATCGAGAGCTGTTCCGCGCGACGCGTCCCATCGTCCACGAACTTGCCAACGGAAAACCCGCGAACGGGGGGCTCTAGAAGCCCCGGAGTCGCAAACCACAAATGACGGACTGGATCACGCTATCTCGGAACGACCCGCTCGCGGCTTGGCAAAGCCGTCCCCGCCCAGCCGGGCGAGCCGGGCAGAGTGAGGGAGGCTTGTAGTGGCGCGACTTGTGGACGTCGCTCGAAAGGCCGGCGTTTCGATATCGACGGCCTCATACGTGGTCACCGGCTCGCGGTCCGTCGGGGAAGAGACAAGGCGACGGGTGCTCGAGGCCGTTGCGGAGACGGGCTACACTCCGGATGCCGTCGCCCGGGCGCTCCGCTCCGCCCGGTCGCAGACCGTGGCGCTCGTCCTTCCAGATCTGCGCAACCCGTTCTTCACGGCCGTGATCGACGGGGTCGAAGCTGAGGCGAGGGCGAGCGGCCAGAGTCTACTCATGGTTAACACCGGAGAAGACCCCGAGCGCGAGGTAGCGAGTCTGCGAGAACTGCGGGCCCAGCGCGTCGATGGGTTCATCATCGGCCTGACCCGCCAGACGCCTCCCGACCTTGTCCGGAACCTGCAGAACTCGAAGAAGCCATTCGTCCTCGTCGACAGGGCCGGCCCCACCGGCGTGGACCAGGTCACGGTCCTCAACGACGTCGCGGCGAAGGTCATGGTCGACCATCTCCTCCACATCGGCCATCGCCGCATCGGCATCGTTGCCGGCGTCCGCGGCATCTCGACGGCTGAGGACCGCCTATCCGGCTATCGAGCGGGCCTCGAGGCCGCCGGCATTGCGTTCGACGAAAGCCTAGTGATCGCGGGTGGCTCGCGGCGCGAACTGGCCCGGCTAGCCGTCGTGGAAGCTCTGAGCAAGCCCGATCGGCCCCACGCTCTGATAGTCACCAACAACGAGATGACGCTGGGCGCCCTCGAGGCCATTCTTACGCTCGGCCTGAGCATCCCGTCGGACATCGCCATCGTCTCGCTCGACGACGTACCTTGGGCGGGCGTGCTGGGGTCGCCGCTCACGGCTGTCGCTCAGCCGAGCTTCGCGATGGGCCGAGAGGCCATGCGCCTCCTGCTTCGACGCGTGGAGTCGCCGGACGCGCCGCCGCGATGGGTACGGCTCCGAGCCGAGTTCGTGCACCGGCAGTCGTGCGGCTGCTCCCCGGAGAGCGTCAGCACGGGCACAGCCGAGGCCGGCCAGCCGGTCGAGGGCATAGGCGCCACGGCGTTCGGGCGGGAATCGTAAGCTGATGGACCCCACGCCTCGGCTTCCCCGCTACAGAGAGCTGGCCAGGATCGCGGGTGCCGATTCGCCGCGGACCGCGTGGGGTTTGTTCGGAACCGATGACGAAGTCGGGGCGATCAACCTCTTGCAGCCGGACGTCGTTCGACGTGCCGCCGCCCTGGTCCGCCTTGGAAACGTCTTTCCCCTCGACTGGTCGCTGGCGATGCCCAATCCGCCGCTTCTCGGCCGGGGCGCCACGCGGCATGTAATGAAGGATCTTCAGCCGGGCACGGACGACTACTACGACAATTTCTACCCGCAGGCTTCGAGCCAGTGGGATGCCCTCCGCCACGTCGGGCACGAAGCGTACGGCTACTACAATGGCCTGCCGCTTGAGGACCCGGCCGAGCTCGGGGCGCCGCGGTTGGGCATAGAACACTGGGCCAATCGCGGGATCGTGGGTCGCTTCGTGCTCCTCGACGTGGACCGCTACCGGGCGAACCTCGGCAACCCGATCAGGCAGGATCAGCAGACGCCGATTGGCGTCGATGAGCTCCAGCAGATACTCGCCCGCCAGGGTTCTGTGCTCCAAGCGGGGGACATCCTTCTGCTTCGATTCGGCTGGGTCCGTTGGTACGAGCGACTGGATCCATCTCGACGCGAATGGCTGGCGGCCCAGGAGATGTTCGCCGCCCCGGGCCTGGAGGCAGCCGAGCGCACAGCCGAGTGGCTGTGGGACAACCACGTTGCGGCCGTCGCCTCCGATTCTCCCGCCCTCGAGTCGATGCCGTTCGACCGGGGATCCCTCGATGGATTCCTTCACTACCGGCTCGTCACATTCCTTGGATTGGCCGTCGGAGAGCTCTTCGCGCTGGATGCCCTGGCGGAAGAGTGTGCCGCCACGGCGGTCCACGAGGGCCTATTCGTCTCGGCGCCCCTCAACATGCCAGGCGGGGCGGGCTCGACCGCCAACGCGATCGCCATCACCTGAGGCGACCGTTCTCAGGCGGCACTGCCGCTTCACGAGAGAGCACCCTGGTTCATAGGTCTCTCGAACGCCGTCGGGCGACTGCCGTGCGAAATCCAGCAGTGGAAGGGCCATGTCGACGGCTCATCCGGACCGCGAGCCGGCTCTGGCGGGCGTTGTCGTCCGTGAACAAGCTACGTTGGAGAATGGAGTGCGAGCACAGCGCGACAGCGTCTTCCCGGGCAACTGAGGCGTCCACGCCGTCGACTCCCTGGAGACGTCGCGAGACACACTACGCAGACAAAGGGAGGGACCACAACGAGACAGAGCGGTGCGAATGGGAGGATTCTCGGACGGTTCACCGTCGGCGTGACATCCGACTTCGCCGGTTCTCGCGAACTCTCAAGCCCTGAGCTCCTGACGGAGCTGGATCGGGCCGGGGTCCCGTGGGAGACAGTTGATCCGGTCGAAGACGGGAGCCTCAGCTCGAGTCAACTGAGCAGGCACGCCGCCTTCCTGACAGGAAATGCCCGCGTGACGGGCGGCGCAATCGAGGCCGCCAGTCCGCCCCCGTTGCTTCTGGCCCGGTTCGGGGTAGGCACGGACGTCCTTGACCTGGGGGCATGTACCCGCCATGACGTCATAGTCAGCATCACCCCAGACGCCATCGCCCGTCCCGTGGCCGTTACGGCATTGACACACATCCTTGCGGCGACACTGAACCTGCATGCGAAGGACTCGATGGTCCGGGATGGCATCTGGACGCGAGAACGTCGACGCTGGCTTGGCCATGGTCTCGCCGGCCGCACGATAGGCCTGATAGGTCTCGGCAACATCGCATCCGTCTTGCTGGATCTACTGGCGCCGCTGCGTGTTCACGTCATCGCGAGGGATCCCTACCGTACCTCCGACGAGGCTGCCAGCCTGGGAGTGGAGCTGGTCGATCTCGACGAGTTGCTCGAACGCTCGGACGTCGTTGTGATCCTCTGCCCACTGACGCCCGAGACCTATCACTTGATCGGGAGACGCGAACTGGCTCGAATGAAGCCGACGGCGAGTCTCGTCAACGTCGCACGAGGTCCGATCGTCGAACATGAGGCACTCGTCACGGCCCTGGAGACCGGTGCGATCGCGAGCGCCGGCCTCGACGTCTTCGAACGCGAGCCCCTTTCCGCCGACGACCGTCTCACTCGACTGGCCAATGTCAGCCTGAGCCCGCACGGGCTGTCGCAGACCGACCAGATGCTCGAAGACGTGGCAGCCAGCGCGATCCGGGCGATCCTTGACGTGAGTCGCGGTCGCGTGCCGGCGTTCGTCGCGAACCGTGAAGTCCTGACACGGCCGAGCCTCGCGACGCGCTTGTCTGAGATAGGCCGAACCGCCGGCGAATAGGGACGTACAGGGGGCCGGCAGCAGACCCAGGTCCAGGGGCTGACATCCCGGTGATCGCGGCCGCGCTGGGTGTACCCGGCCTCGCGGAGAAGCTGCGGCAGCTGAGTCGGCGAGTCGGCAACCGACGGCCGCCTCTTGACCTCGATCGCGTCCTTGCGGGCACCATCCCGGGACGGGCGGACCCTGCGCGCGCAAGACAGTGTTGGCGAGGCAAGCCCTGGTAAGATACCTTGTGAAACGTTTCGCGTAACCTTTAGCCTGTTCCAGGCCGGCCGCTGACACCACCTAACTAGCGGGCACAGGCCAAAGACTGATGACAGATCCACTCGACCAGCACAGGGACTCATTGTTGGAAATCCCCGTGAAAAGCACCATCGCCGCGTCATCCGAGGGAAGCACTGCGGCGCGCCGGCATCCGGATTGGGTCAAGGCCAGGATTCCATCGGGCGAGACCTACGACGATGTGCGACGGCTGCTTAGGGGGCTCAATCTCAACACCGTCTGCGCTGAGGCCGGGTGCCCGAACGTGGGCGAGTGCTGGGACCAGCGAACCGTGACGGTCATGATCCTGGGCGACACCTGCACCCGCGCCTGCGGGTTCTGTGCCATCAAGACCGGCAAGCCGACGGTCTACGACCTGGACGAGCCGCGGCGCGTGGCCGAAGCAATCAAGCGACTGGATCTGGACCACGTCGTGGTCACGAGCGTGACCCGCGACGACCTTGCCGATGGCGGCGCGAGTATCTTCGCGGAGACGATCCGGCGATTGCGGGCGGAGTGCCCCGGAATGGGGATCGAGGTTCTGATACCCGATTTCAACGGCGAGGATGAGCCCCTCCGGGCTGTGATGTCTGCCGGCCCTGACATCCTGAACCACAACATCGAGACGGTGGGCAGGCTTCAGAAGCCGGTTCGCAAGCGGGCGCGCTACGACCGCTCTGTTGGCGTTCTGGCCCGGGCGAAATCGATGGCGGCGGAGCTTGGTTTTGGGGCTGACGGGCGTCCTGCGGCCGTCCATACCAAATCGTCGATCATGGTTGGCCTCGGCGAAACGCGCGAGGAGCTGCACCAGACTTTTGTGGACCTGCGCGCGGTCGACTGTGACATCCTGACGCTTGGGCAGTATCTGAGGCCCTCGCTGGAGCATCTTCCCGTTGACCGCTACTACCGTCCCGACGAGTTCGTCGAGATGCGCGAAGAAGCCATGGCGCTGGGTTTCAAGCACGTCGAGTCCGGGCCGCTGGTGCGGTCGAGCTACCACGCCCGGAACCAGGTTCCTGACGCTGAGGGTCGCGCGCGACCTCGGCGCATGCGACCGTAGGCTCGAATGGCGAACTGCGCATCACCGCGGTCGGCCGGTTCGCCGTCGACATGCGGGTCGCCAGAGCGGACCGGGCAGGTTGCATCGGGCGCCGACAATGGCCATGCTAGGTGAAACGTCAAGCTAATCGTTACAGTCCACCTTTTCGCCCCACAAGCAGGACAGGGAATCGCTGATGACGACGATCAACACCGCCGGTCGTTTGGTTGGCGACTGGCCGAAGATAGGCATTCGCCCGGTCATCGATGGGCGTATGAACGGGATCCGCGAGTCGCTCGAAGATCAGACGATGACAATGGCGCACAGGACCGCCGAGCTGCTGAAGGCAAATCTGAGGTACCCAGACGGCGCGCCTGTGGACATCGTGGTCCCTGACCATTCCATCGGCGGCGTCTATGAGGCAGCCAAAGCGGCGGAACTGTTCCGCAAGGAGGGCGTAGCCGTCTCGATAAGCGTGACGCCCTGCTGGTGCTACGGGTCGGAGACCATGGACATGGATCCTCTGACGCCAAAGGCGATCTGGGGCTTCAACGGCACGGAGCGTCCCGGGGCCGTCTATCTGGCAGCCGTCCTCGCCGCGCACACGCAGAAGGGTCTGCCGGCTTTCGGCATCTACGGCCGCGACGTCCAGGATGCGGGCGATTCGACCATCCCGCAGGACGTCCAGGAGAAACTGCTCCGCTTCGCCAGAGCAGGCCTCGCCGCCGCAATCCTGCGCGGGAAGTCCTACCTCTCGCTCGGCAGCGTGTCGATGGGCATCGCCGGTTCGATCGTCGACCAGTCCTTCTTCGAGAAGTACCTCGGCATGCGGGTCGAGTCGGTCGACATGTCCGAGTTCGCCCGGCGGCTCGACGAGTCGATCTACGACCACGAGGAGTACGACAGGGCGATCGCTTGGACCAGGACTCATTGCCGCGAAGGCTCTGACCGCAACAGGCCGGACAAGGTCAAGAACAGAGCGGAGAAGGACGCCGACTGGGACACCGTTGTCAGGATGACCCTGATCGCTCGCGATCTGATGGTCGGCAACCCCCGACTCGCGGGCCTCGGCTTCGGCGAGGAGGCGATGGGGCACAACGCGATTGCCGCCGGCTTCCAGGGTCAGCGTCAATGGACGGATCACTTCCCCAACGGCGACTTCACGGAGGCAATCCTCAACTCGTCCTTCGACTGGAATGGAATCCGCGCTCCATTCGTCTTTGCGACCGAGAACGACAGCCTCAACGGCGCCACGATGCTGCTCAACTACCTGGTGTCCAGTCGAGCCCAGATATTCGCGGACGTTCGAACGTACTGGAGTCCGGAGGCCGTCGAGCGAGTGACGGGACACAAGCTGGTAGGCGCGGCCGCAGGTGGCATCATCCACTTGATCAACTCGGGTGCGGCGGCCCTCGATGCCACCGGAGCCATGACCGGCGACGGTCAGCCGGCGATCAAGCCGTTCTGGGAGATCGTCCCCGCCGAGGTCGAAGCCGCCCTTGCAGCGACGACCTGGTACCCCGCCAACCGAGACTACTTCCGCGGAGGTGGCTACTCGTCACATTTCGTCACCAAGGGCGGCATGCCCGTGACGATGGCCCGCCTGAACCTCACCGCCGGCCTGGGTCCTACTCTTCAGATCGCCGAAGGTTGGACGGTGGAACTGCCCGACAGGGTCCACCAGATCCTCGATGAGCGGACAGATCCCACGTGGCCCACCCACTGGTTCGTTCCTCGCGTCACCGGAAGCGGTCCCTTCACCGACGTCTACTCCGTTATGGCCAACTGGGCTGCCAACCACGGGGCGATCAGCTACGGGCACATTGGCGCTGACCTGATCACCCTTGCCTCGATCCTGCGGATCCCGGTTCACATGCACAACATCCCCGACGGGGACGTCTTCCGGCCAACGGCCTGGTCAAACATGGGCACCGCCGACCCGGAGAGTGCCGACTTCCGCGCCTGCACCAATTTCGGCCCCCTCTACGGGCGCCGTTGAGCATCAACGCAGAACTGGCAAAGGCTGAACGCCAACGCCTCGGAGTCCGGCCCTGCGGGATGGCCTGCCATCGTCGGAATCCTCGGACACCCGGAACCAGGGAGGCCTCGAATGCGCAACGTCGATCTGCCGGCTGGTTTGGGCATCGTGGGTTGCGGCAACATCCTCGCCGCTTACATGACCGGCCTGGCCAGAGCCAGCCAGCTCGTCCGCGTCGTTCGCTTCGCCGACGCGGACAGCACTCGAGCCGAAGCCGCGTCATCGACCTACGGTGTTGGAAAGCCCGGGACTCTGCCGGACCTGCTGGCCGACCCCGAAGTAGATGTCGTTGTCAATCTCACGCCACCGACCGTGCACGACGAGGTGATCAGGCAGGCGAGCGCGGCCGGCCGGCACATCTTCACTGAGAAGCCGCTATCCGCGACGACGCTGCGCGCCGGCACGGCCCTCGAGGTCGTAGCGAGGCACGGCATCAGCCTGGCGTGCGCCCCGGACACATTCCTCGGCCCGGTTCATCAGACCTCTCGTGCCGTGATCGATGGCGGAGAACTGGGCGAGATCATCGGTTACACGGCGTTCTCGACGTATCGACGAGTGGAAGAGAGGCACCCTAACCCGGGCTTCCTCTTCCAGCCCGGCGGAGGACCGCTGCTCGACCTCGGTCCCTACTACATCGCCGCCTTCGTCAACCTGTTTGGCCCCATCGCCTCCGTTTCGGGGCGGACGCGCATAGGCGCAAGCGTGAGGCGCGTCACCAGGCCGACCGGGATGTTCGAGATCCCGGTGTCCGTTCCGACGCATGCCTCGGCGACGCTGACCCATGCGTCCGGCGTTGTGGGCACCTTCGTCGCCAGCTTCGACATATGGGATCCGCATCATTTGCCGGACTTCGAGATCTACGGCGAGAACGGGACCCTTGAATCCGGCCATCCCGCCTGGTACGACGGGGACGTCTTCGTCCGCCTCCACAGGGACGACGAATGGCGACTGGTGCCGACGGTCCTGCCGGATATTCAACCCGGCCGGCAACGTTTCCCCTTGACGCGCGGGCTGGGTGTCCTCGATCTGGTCGAGTCGCTATCGGGCCGTCCTTGCCGCACAAGCAGCGAGTTGGGCCTGCATTCCCTCGAGGTCCTCGAAGCGATTCAGCGCGCGAGTGACGAGTCGCGAGCCATCAGCATCTCGACCACGCTCGACCGTCCGGCACCGTTGACCGGCGCCGACCTCACCCGCTGGTTCGGATGACGCGTCGGCCGGGCCTGCGCCGCGCCCGTGGAACCATTAGCGAAACGTTTCGCGCGTAGGTACACTGTGATGGAGTCGAGCCGGACCGCCCGGATCGCCGTGGTTGCCCAGCTCGATCCCCGCCACGTTTGCCCCCCGCGCCGGGCCGAAGGATGAGGACGGAACATGAAGATCCTCTTCGTGGGTGGGACGGGGCTGATCAGTACTGCTTGCACCGACCTGGCCCTGGCGCGTGGCATCGAGGTCTTCCACCTCAACCGGGGCAGCCACCCGAGCCACAAGCTCGGTCTGACCACGCTGCTGGCGGATATTCACGACGAGGCTGGGGCTAAGGAGGCCCTGGCCGGGCGCCGGTTCGACGCCGTCGTGGACTGGATCGCCTTCCGGCCCGACGACATCGAGCGCGACATCCGCCTGTTCCGCGACCGCACCCGCCAGTACGTCTTCGTGAGTTCCGCGACGGTCTACCAGAAGCCCCTCCGCGGCTGGCCGATACGCGAAGACTGGCCGCTCTCGAATCCCTACTGGCAATACGCGCGAGACAAGATCGCCTGCGAGGACCGGGTCAATCGCGCTTTCCGCGAGGAGGGGTTGCCCGCCACGATCGTCCGGCCATCCCACACCTACGGCGAGCAGTCCATCCCGCTGGCCGTCCGTAGCCTGACCCGCCCGTTTACGTCGATCGCCCGGATGCGGTCCGGTAAAGCGGTGATAGTGCCCGGCGACGGTTCGTCGCTCTGGACACTCACACACAGGCGGGATTTCGCGGTTGGCCTCGTTGGCCTGCTGGGTCTCCAGCAGACCCTGGGCCAGGCCTTCAACATCATGTCCAGCGAGGCGTTGAGCTGGGACGAGATCTACCGACAGACGGCCGAGGCCGCCGGCGCCGAGCTGGCGCCCGTCCACGTCACATCCGACTTCATCGCCGCGTGCATGCCGGAGATTTCCGGGCGCCTGCTCGGCGACGGATCGGTCAGCTCGATCTTCGACACGAGCAAGTTGCGTAGCCTCGTGCCCGATTTCCGTCCATCGGTGCCCTTCTCGGAGGGCATCCGGTGGGCAATCGAGTGGTTCGACGCCGACCCCGCCAGGCAGGAGATCGACGCCGCGACGGACGCCCGGTGGGACCGCCTGATCGAGGTTTGGAAGCGTGGACTGGGCCAGGCCCAGCGTGAGTTCGAGTTGATGGAGGATGCAAGTTGACGGTGCCCTCAGATCCGGCGGGAGGGGTCGCCAGCAGGCCACCTGGCGTGGACCTGGACCTCATTCGCACGACCCGCGTCGAACGGCCGGAAACCATTCGTCGACTTCTCCAGGCACGAGCCCGACGCCCATTCGTACGCGGCGACGGCCGGCTGCTCATCGTGGCCGCGGATCATACGGCGCGCGGTGTCTTCACCGTAGGGTCCCAAGGCGACGTGATGTCGGATCGGGGCGAGCTGCTCCGACGCCTGGTGGTCGCCCTGTCGCGGCCCGGAGTCGATGGGGTCCTGGCCACGTCCGACATTCTCGAGGATCTCGCGATCGTCGGCGCGCTTGACGACAAGCTGGCCATCGGGGCCGTCAACCGCGGCGGCCTCGCCGGCTCGAGCTTCGAGATCGACGATCGGCTGACAGGCTACGACGTCGCGTCCCTGGTTCGATCGGGACTGGACGGTGGGAAGGTCCTGCTGCGGATCTGCCTGGAGGACGAACGGACCGCCGGCGCGCTCGAGAGGACAGCTGCCCTCGTCGACGCGGCGGCCGAAGCGGGGATGAGGATGCTCATCGAGCCATTCATGGCCAGCTGGGTCGACGGCAAGCTCAGGACGTCCCTGGACGCGGCCTCGGTCGCTCACTCGGTGGCCATCTCGAGCGGCCTCGGCGGCAGCTCGGCCTTCACCTGGTTGAAGATCCCGGTCGTAGCGGAGATGGAGCGTGTAGTCGCGGCGACCACCTTGCCGATGCTACTGCTCGGCGGCGACTCGCCCAGCGATCCCGAGCGGACATACGCAACCTGGGCGGACGCACTCCACCTGCCCGGAGTCAGAGGGCTGGTGGTCGGGCGCAGCATGCTCTACCCGAATGACGGCGACGTCGCCGCTAATGTCGACATCGCCGCCCGACTGGTCCACGAGCGATGAGAAATGACGCGCCGGGCGGACCCGGCCACGAGCAACGCAAGGGCACACCGAGGAGCGAATCGTGATCGAGGAACGCGGCACTTCCGGCAGCGCGCGAGGACGCTGGACTTTCGTCGCCGGCGACCTGGCACGCGACGGCTGGGAGACGATCGTCGACGCCAGCATCAAGGGTTGGCGGTGGACCGGCCTTCGAGTCGCCAATCTGGGCCCCGGAGACAAGCGAACTCTTCCGGCCTCGCCGACCGAGCGCCTCGTAGTGCCTCTGGCCGGATCGTTCTCTGTGAGCTATCGCGAACGAGGGAAGCCGCTCGCAACGCGAGACCTCGAAGGGCGCGAATCCGTCTTCAAGGGTCCCTCCGACGTCCTGTACCTGGGCGCCTTCTGCGAGGCGGAGATCGGCGGCAGCGGACGAGTGGCCGTCGCCGAGGCACCTACGCCGGAAGCTCTGCCGGCCATCTACGTGCCTCGCGAGTCGATCAAGATCGAGCTTCGCGGCAGTGGCCGGAACAGCCGCCAGGTTCACAACTTCGGCACGCCCGCCAACCTGGCGGCCTCGCGTTTCATGGTGGTCGAGGTCATCACGCCCGGGATGAACTGGTCGTCGTTCCCACCGCACAAGCACGACCGCGATCTCGCGGGGCTGGAAACGGCGCTCGAGGAGATCTACTACTTCGAGACGTCGACGAGCCGCGGCCTCCAGTCGCGCCCGGCCGCGGATCCGATCGGGTTCATGCGCGCCTACTCGTCCGAGGACCGCGAGCTCGACTACACGGTCCCCGTTCGGACTGGAGACGTCTGCCTCTGTCCCTACGCCTACCACGGTCCGACGATCGCGTCACCAGGCAGCGACCTCTACTTCCTGAACGTAATGGCCGGGCCGTCCGGCAGACGCGATTGGCTGGTATGCGAGGATCCGGCACATGCGTGGGTCCGGACCACATTCGAGGGCGAGGCCATCGATCCACGCCTGCCATATCTGAGGGAGAGCTGAGCGGACGGACGGGCAATCAAGGGCCCGGAATTCGCCTCCGTCCCCGGTCGCGCAGCCGGGACACGCGGCCGGTCGCCGCGGCCAACCGCCCGGCCGGCGGATCGGTGAAGAGATCGCCCTTCCGTAGCAGGCGCTGCCCTGGCAACGGTTTCTCCCTCCGGCTGAGAATGACGCTTCCGATGACGATCAGCCCGCCAACGAGCTGCAGGGGCATCACTCGCTCGCCGAGCAGGATGACCGCGAACGCCACGGCCAGCACGGATTGCAGGTAGCCGAACATGGATGCTCGTGACGGGCCGACCCTACCGATGGCCGTGAAGTACAGAATGTTGGCCACCACCCCGGTGAAGACCACCGTGTAGGCGAGGGCGGTCCAGGCGGCCGGCGACACCCGTCCGAAGTCTTGCGACGCAAGCGAGGGGACCGCGAACGGCACGAGGATCAGGCTGCCGATCCCCAGCTCATAGGCCAGGATCCGCCAGGCCGAATACCTGCCCAGCAGGTGCCGGATCGGCAGGGCCGACGCGCTCGACGAGACGACCGCGGCGATCGCAAGAATTGCGCCCAGCAGATCGGTGCCGACCCCCGCGCCGGTCCGGCCCCCGACGATCAGGGCGATCCCTGTGAGCCCCGCCAGAACCCCCAACCAGTGGCGTCGCCCCAGCCGCTCGAGGCCGACGGCCGTAGCCAGGATGGATGTGATGAGAGGGCCGGTCGCGAAAAGGAAGGCCACATCGCTGGCACCGGTATTGGTAAGGGCATAGACGAAGCAGGCCTGGTTGACGGTCACCCCCAGGACGCCGCAGAGCGTCAGCAGCGGCAGGTCTCGCAGTTCGATCCCGAGCGTACCCTCGCGAATCTTCACGATCGCGAATAGCGCCAGGCTGCCAAGCCCGAACCGGATTACCGGGATTGCGAGAGGGCTGATCTCGGCCCCCCGACCTTGACCGCGGGAGTGTTCAGCGACCAGAGCAGGGTCGCTCCCATGAGCAGTATGTCGGCCGAAGGCACACGGATCTCGTCCCGGGCCGAAACGGCGACCGGAGCGGCGTCGGCGTGCGGGATCGCTGGTTCTCGGATGGTCACCGGGCAACCGGAGCTGCGAGAAACGTTACGCGAAGCGTTTCTCTCGATGGAAACGTGGCATCATAGAAGACGTTCAGGGCGAAGCCAGCCTACCATCCGCGTCTCGATTCCGTCTCCAAACCCCCTCGCAAGGAAGCGCGAGAACCCGCGGGCAGCGTGTCGGCAGGCGACATTGGCGGTCGCGACCGGTCATGAAACTAGGAGAAAGCGCGAGTGTCCAGCGAGCCAGTCATGTCCGTTGCAGATGCCAGGTCCGTCGCGACCCTCCGCAGTCTCGCGCTCGACCAGGTCCAGACCGCCAGGAGCGGACACCCCGGAATGGCCCTGGGGGCAGCGCCGATCGTCCACACCCTCTTCAGCCGCTTCCTCGTCTCGGACCCAGACCGGCCCGACTGGGTGAATCGAGATCGCTTCGTACTTTCGGCGGGACATGGCTCCTCACTGCTCTATGCCTTGCTGCACGTGGCCGGCTACGACGTCGCCCTCGACGACCTGCGCGGGTTCCGGCAGTGGGGAAGCAAAACGCCGGGCCATCCTGAACACGGACGCACTCCCGGCGTCGACGCGACCACCGGCCCACTGGGCCAGGGTCTGGCCAATGCGGTCGGGATGGCAATCGCGGAGACGATGGCGCGGGCACGGCTCGAGTGCGTGGGCGGTTCGCTCATAGATCACCGGACGTTCGCTCTCGTGTCGGATGGCGACCTCATGGAGGGCGTTGCGCTCGAGGCCGCAGCTCTCGCCGGCGTGCTCAAGCTCGGCAGACTCGTCGTCTACTACGACGACAACGGCGTAGTCATCGACACGCCGGCAGCAGCGACCCACAGCTCGGACGCTGTGTGCGGCGCGCTGCGGGC
This sequence comes from Chloroflexota bacterium, assembly GCA_027364875.1. Taxonomy (GTDB): domain Bacteria; phylum Chloroflexota; class Limnocylindria; order Limnocylindrales; family CSP1-4; genus Fen-1039. The sequence continues at coordinate 67,167 of DAHXON010000002.1, read as the reverse complement.
CTACGGCTGGCACGTCTCTGCGCCGATCGACGGGAACGACGTGGAGGCCATCGCCGCCGCAACGCAGCGGGCCATAGACGTAACCGACCAGCCGTCACTCATCCGTGTCGTGACGACCATCGGCTACGGATCGACCTTCGCGGGCACGTCGAAGATCCACGGAGGCGCCCTCGACGAGGCCGAAGCCCGCAGGATCAAGACAATCCTCGGTGAGGAATTCCTCGAGCCCTTCGGGCCGCCGGCTGATGTGCGCGAGTTCTGGACGAGCTTCGCGCGAAGGGGATCGGCAGCCCATGCGGACTGGGACAAGCGGCTCGAGGCCGCAAGGGCGGCGCAACCCGAGACGGTCGCCCAGTTCGAACGGTGGCAGTCGCCCGAGCCCGTAAGCGACGAGCAGATTCTCAGGCTCGTCGAGCCGCTGGCGGAACCTGAGGCAGCTCGCTTCACCAGTGGTCGCATCCTCAACGCATTGTGCGAGGCTCGTCCCGAACTGGTGGGCGGGGCGGCGGACCTGGTTGCCGCGACGATCTCGTACCTTGGCGGCGGCGGTGACTACTCGGCCGAGGATCGATCCGGCCGAAACATCCGCTTCGGCGTGCGAGAGCACGCAATGGGCGCCATCGCGAACGGCATTGCGCTGCACGGTCTCTTCCGGCCGTTCACCAGCACGTTCCTCGTGTTCGCCAGCTACCAGGCCAACGCCCTGAGAATGGCTGCCCTCCAGGGGCTGCCGGTCATCCACGTTTTCACCCACGACAGCATCACGGTGGGTGAGGATGGACCCACGCACCAGTCGATAGAGCAGCTGGCCATGCTTCGGGCCACGCCCAACACGCTGGTCCTGCGGCCCGGGGACGGCGCCGAGGCAATCACTTGCTGGGCGATGGCGCTCAGCAATCGTTCGGGTCCATCCGCCTTGATCATGTCGCGCAGCGCGCTGCCACGTCTCGACCGGTCGCGCCAGGTCGGCGATGCCCGGCGAGGCGGATACCTCCTGCGACCGGCCCCGGACGGGGTAGATCCGGACATGGACATCGTGGCATCCGGGTCCGAGGTCTCGCTGGCGGTAGGAGCGGCCGAGCTCCTTGCCGAGCGAGGCATCGTCGCGCAGGTTCTGTCGATGCCCTCCCAGGAAGTCTTCCTCGCGCAGCCCCTGAGCTACCGCGACGCAATCCTCGCTCCGGGCCGGCCCCGGCTCGTGGTCGAAGCCGCTCATCCGCAATCCCTCTGGCAGCTGGCCGGAGCCGACGGCGAGGTCTACGGCATATCCCGATTCGGAGCTTCGGCGCCACCCGACGTTCTGCTGCGCGAGTACGGCTTCACGGCCGAGCAGGTCGCCGATGCCGCGGAACGCGTGGCGCGGTCGCGCCGTCCGCAGGCTTCGGCCGAGGCCGCGGGCAGCCGTGGTTGAGCCGCCGGTCCAGCTGGACGTCCTGACCATCGGGCGGGTCGGAATCGACCTGTATCCGTTCCTCGACGGGGTCACCCTGGACCGAGTCGATTCGTTCGGGCGATATCTCGGGGGTAGCTCCGCCAACGTGGCCGTGGCCGCGGCGAGACTCGGGCATTCGGCGGCGCTGATAACGCGCACCGGGTCCGATCCGTTCGCCCGTTTCGTACGCGACGAGCTGGTCCGCCTGGGTGTGCGGGCAGACTACGTCGTCGACGTGCCCGGAAAGCGGACGACGATCGCCTTCTGCGAGATACTCCCGCCCGACAACTTCCCGCTCTACTACTGGCGTGACTCGCCATCGCCCGAACTCTTGATCGAGCCGCGCGAGCTCGACCTGGCAGCGGTGGAGCAGGCGGGCGTCTACTGGTCGACGCTGTCGGGCATATCCGCGGAGCCCGCGCGCGCTGCCCACTATGCGGCCTGGCGCACCCGCAACCGGCGGCCTTTCACGGTGCTGGATCTCGACTACAGGCCGTCGTTCTGGGCGTCGGAGCAGGCGGCGGGCCTGGAAGGCCGTCGAGCGCTCGAGCAGGTAAGCGTGGCCGTCGGGAACCTGCAGGAATGCCAGATCGTGGTGGGTGAGTCAGAGCCGGAGAAGGCTGCCGATGCCCTGATAGCGGCGGGCGTGGAACTTGCGGTGGTCAAGATGGGGTCCGCCGGTGTCATGGCCAGGACGCGCGATCAGCAAGCAGTCGCGGCTCCGGTAAGGGTAGAAGTGGTCAACGGCCTCGGTGCCGGGGATGCCTTCGGCGGAGCCCTCTGCCACGGGCTCCTGACCGGGATGGGCCTCGAGGAGATGCTCAGTTTCGCGGGAGCCGCGGGCGCCCTGGTCGCGGGAAGGCGCGAATGCGCGACCGCGATGCCGACGCTCGCCGAGATAGAGGATCTGCTGGGACGCCAGCCGGGATCCCGGCGTTGGGGCGGTGGGGATGCCTGAGTACGCGGACGTTGCCGCCTTCTCGCTCCTGCATCCGGAGAGGCCCGGGCTCATCGTCGGCCTCCACGGCCTGACGGGGACCAGAGCTCAGCCGCTGCGGTACCTCGAGGATTCCGACTCGCCGGAGTTCGGCACGCTCGCTCCGGACCTGCGCGGACACGGCGACACCGAGTTCCTGGGCCGTCCCGAGGACTTCGGCCCGGTCCAGCTTGCTGACGACGTGACGGCGCTGCTCCGCCGTCTCGGCCTGGCTTCCAGGCCGATCTGCCTCATGGGGGTGTCGCTCGGCGCTACCGTGGCACTTCAGCTCCTGCGGGACGCGACGCTCGAAGTGTGCGGGGCCGTCTTCGTCCGGCCGGCTCATTCGGCAGTCCCGCCGCCGCACCTGCGGGTCAACGCCCTGATCGCCTCGTACCTGCTCGAAGACCCATCGACCGCGCTCGCCAGGCTGATTGCCACGGACGAGTACGAGGCCGCGGCGGCAGCGTCCGAAAGGGCCGCCCTCTCGCTTCGCGAGAAGGTGACAAAGCCACGCTCGGCCGAAAGGTTGATGCGGCTGGACCGGGGAGCGTTCTGGATGGCCTTCAGCGCCGGCGAGAAGGTGGAGCGCAACGTACCTTCGTTGATACTGGCGGCCTCGCAAGATCCGTTGCACCCGGTCGCGGTGGCCGAGGAGTGGCATTCGCGTATCTCCGGCTCGAGCCTGGTAACGCTTCCCTCGGTCGACGAGGACCCTGCGGGCCATTGGGCCCTCGCCCGCAGCTCCATCGCCCAGTTCGTCGCTCAGAAGGCCGCCCCGATGGTGGAGCACCGATGAGCTACTTCGTGGGTGTGGACGTTGGGGCATCCAAGAGCGCGTCCGCCCTCATCGACGAAGGGGGGTCCGTTCTGGGCACCCACTGGCGGGAGCATCAGGGTGCGTGGAAGGGCAAGCTCGCCGACACCGTGCTGGCATCGACACGCGGCTTGATGGCGGAGGCGCACGTGCCGCCGGAGAGTGTCCAGGCGTATGGAATCGCAGTATGCGGCCTGGTGAGCAACGACGGTGCCACGCTGGTCCAGTCCCGGATGCTCGGCGAGGGCTATCTCGACCTTGCCGGACAGCTCCGGCCCCGGCTCGGCCGCCCTGTGCTCGTCGTGAATGACGCAAACGCCACCCTCTACGGCCACGTCAAGCACGCAGGGGTTCGCCCCGACGATTCGGTAGGCAGTCGGGTGACCCTTCTCCTCACGCTCGGCACCGGCGTCGGCGGCGCGTTCATGGTCGACGACACCATCGTAGTGGGCGATCACGGCCTGGCGTCCGAACTGGGCCACGTCATCGTCGACTTCGCCGACGAGCGCAGGTGCGTATGCGGGAACAGGGGCTGTGTCGAGAACTTCTCCTGCGGCCGCGGTATCAGCGAGATGGCCGAGCTTCGCCCGCCGCCGCCGGATAGCCGCGCCATGCTCGCCGAGTTGGGAGCCACCCCGCCCTACGCGTCTCCCCAGATAGTCACCGCGGCGGAGCGGGGCGATCCATGGGCTGCCGACCTGCTCAGGGTGGCCGGCACGATGCTGGGCCGGGCGATCTCGGTGCTGTCGGTCGTGCTCGATCCGGACACGGTCATCATCGGCGGCAGCTTCGGCCACGCCACGAGCTCATGGCTCCTCCCGGCCGCGGTCGAGGAGATGAAGAACCGCTGGTCGTTCGCGCCAGCGCGGCGGCTTCCACAACTCGTAATGGATTCGATCGGTCCCTACGCGGCCGCCACCGGTGCTGCCATGCTCGCCGCGGCCAGATTCCAGAGGGAGATGACGCGTGACTAGAACCGGCCGACAGATCGCAATCGGCGTAATCGGTTGTGGGCGCATCGCTCAGATCGCCCATCTGCCCGCGATAGCGAAGACCTCGAACGTTCGGCTCGTGGGAGTGAGCGATCCATCCACGCGGCTGGCCACGGCGGTCGGAGCACAGTACGGCGTCCCGTCGTTCACGGTCACCGAGGAGCTGCTGGCCCAGGATCTCGACGCGGTCATCGTGGCGGCGCCGGATCGTTTCCATCTTCAGCTGGGTTTGCGCGCCATCGAGCTCGGCAAGCACGTCCTCATGGAAAAGCCTCTTGCGACCACTTCGGCCGAGGCGCGGCAGCTGGCGGATGCCGCGGCGGCACGCGGCGTCAAGCTGCAGACGGGCACGATGAAGCGCCATGACCCGGGCCTTGCCTATGCCCGGTCCAACCTGGATCGGATCGGCCGGATCCTCAGTCTGGTCACGTGGTATCGCGTCATGAAGGCCTCTCGTGCCGAGATCCTGCAGACCCTTTACCCGATCGTCGTCGAAGACGAGGCCGTCAAGAAGGTCGAGGCCGGCGTCAAAGCCGACGCGATGCGCTACCGGCTGGCGACGCACGGCGCCCACGTCCTGGACACGATGCAGTTCTTCGGCGGCGAGTTCGACTGGATCAGCGCCCACACCGCGACTCGGGATGGGGACTACACCTGGCACGGCACCGCGGGCATCGCCGCCGGCGGCGGCCTCGCTTCGTTCGAAATATCGGCCAGCGTTCACAGTGAGTGGTCCGAAGGAACCGACATCTACGGGGAGTTGGGCCACATCAAGGTCCGCTCGCCGTACGTGTTTACGAAGGCCGGCAGCTATGTCGAGTTGTATGTCGAGTCGGAACGGGTCGCGCAGGTACCGCATTTCGGCGACACGAATCCGTTCAAGCGACAGCTCGAGGCGTTCGGGCGGGCCGTCCTCGACGACCTGCCCACGGACCCGTCACCGCAGGAAGGCGTCGCGGCAGTCCGATTGATCGAGGCCGTGGCGGATAGCTGCGCGAACCAGGGACGCAGGGTGTCGCTGCGATGACGGCCCCGGAGTTCGGAATCTTCGCCCGGGTCTTTCCGATCGGGCCTGCCCCGAACGTCGCAAAGGCGATCGCGGACGCGGGCTACACACTCGCCCAACTCAACCTCAAGGCCATCGGCTTCTCGACCATCCCGGAGCCCGCCGAGTGGCGTCAGCTTGATCCGGCGATTGTGCGTGCCGCTTTCGCCTCCGCCGGTGTGTCCTGTTGGGGTGTCTCCTGTTCCTACAACATGGCCCACCCTGATCCGACCGTCCGCCGCTCAGGCACCGAGAAGGCCGTCGAGCTGATCGGCCACGCCGCCGCGTTTGGGGCGCGGGCGGTGACGCTCTGTACGGGCAGCAGGCACCCCGACCGCATGTGGGCCTATCACCCGGACAACTCGAGCAAGGCGGCCTGGGGAGACATGCGGGCGGAGCTCGACATCCTGCTGGCCGCCGCGGCGCCCGCGGGCGTGGGGGGGGGGGGGGGGGGGGGTGCTCGGGATCGAGCCCGAGCACGGGAATGTGATCAACGACGCCGAGGCTGCGGTGCGACTCTACTCAGAGCTTGGCCGCGACGGTGACCTCGTGGGAATCGTAGCCGACTCGGCGAACCTGCTCGCCGGACACTCGCGGGCCACTCATCACGAAGTGCTCGAGCGTTCTTTCGTAGCCCTCGCCGACCGGATCGTCTGCCTCCACGCCAAAGACGTCATCCCGTGGCAGGAGGCGCTCGAGGGTCGAGGAGTCGTCGACTACCGCCACGTGGCTCAGCTCTACTCGAGGCTCGGCCTGAGCGCTCCGCTGATAGTCCAGGACGTCACGCCCGAACAGGCGGCGCCGGCCCTGCGCCTCCTCCGTGATTGCTTCACCAGCTGAACCGACTCCCCGGTGATACGACCCACGGCCGGGCCGCTCTCGGCATCGTGCCTGACGGCCGAAATCGCAGGCCGTGAGCCTGGCGGTTGGGGCGCCGGCTGTTCGCCGACCTCCCCGTGAGACGGGAAGATTGCGCGCGGACCCACCTACCGGGAGGGTTCGACCCCTCGGCGGCTTCCTGCCGCAGTGTCCCGACGGTGCCTTGACAAATTGGGTACACTGCGCGGTGTGGAACGTTTCGCGAAGCGTTTTGTACGCGGTAGCAACGCAGAAAGCGCCCATGTGGCCGCGGCCGTATCGTCGTCACTTCCGAGGTTCTCCTGCCGTTTCCACGAACCCCGAATGACGTTCGACGGCCGTGTGGCGCCTCTGCCTGAAGCTGCGTCCATCGCGAAGGCAAGTTCATGGCTCATCTAGGGCGAGCCCAAATCGCGGTTCCCGAGTTCCCTGACGGCAGACCCGTTACACGAAGTGGCCACTGATGCCCCTGCGCCATGAGCGGTCGAAGGAGGTGGAGTCCGCCTGATTCCCGAGCCTATCGTCTCTAAGGCGCCGGGACTTCCGGTACGTACGTCCAGGATGGCTTGGCCCACATCTTCAGGGGAGAGGACACGCAAATGCTAAGACGCATGGCAACCATCGCGACCGTAGTCGCTCTCGTGGTCGCCGGATGCTCGAGTGCGAGCACGACTCCGTCGCCGACCACCAACGCTGCTTCCGGAGCGCCGCAGACGGCCGCCCCGACGGCTACCCCGACGGCCGCGCCCGCCAAGGTCACCAGCATCAACTACTGGTACTGGCAGGACGACGTCACTGACACGACCATCCAGACGCTGGCGAACCAGTTCGAGCAGCTGTACGGGATCCACGTCAACATTCAGTCGTCGATCGCCCAGCCGAACTTCTACCAGAGCCTGGTCAACGCGATTGCCGCCGGCAATGCGCCCGACGCCACCCACCTCAACACGAACATGTTCGGCCAGTTGATCCAGGCCAAGGTCCTGGAGCCGCTGAACACCCAGATCGATGCCTGGTCCGGCAAGGCCGACGTCATCCCGAGCATGTGGTCGTTCGTCAAGGGACCCGACGGCCAGACGATCTACGCCATGCCGAACAAGTTCCTCATGTTCTACATGTACTACCGCATCGACCTCTTCCAGAAGTACGGCGTCACCGTCCCGAAGACCCAGGAAGAGTTCGTCGCGGCCGCCAAGGCCCTGACCCACCCGTCCGACAAGGTCTATGGCTTCGACATCCGGGGTGGCGCGAACGGCCAGGACCAGTGGGCTGCCTTCCTCGTTGCGGGCGGCGCGCAGTTCCTGGACTCGACCGGCAAGGTTGCATTCAGCAGCGCAGCGGCCAAGACCTCGAACAACCTGTACATCTCGACGTACCCTGACTACACCAACCCTGGCGCCATCAACGACGGCTACGCCCAGATCACCTCGAACTTCGAGGCCGGCACCGCAGCCATGATCATCAACCACCTCGGGCTCGCCAAGACCCTCGACAAGTGGGATTCCGCCAAGACCGGCGTCGCCCTGATCCCGTCCGCCACCGGCGACCCGACCAAGACGACGTACATGGGCACCATGAACGCCAATGCCGTCCTCGCCGCCAGCACCAAGAAGGAAGCCGCCTTCAAGTGGATTTCCTTCCTTGCCGAGACGCAGGCGCAGCTGGCGATCACGAAGTCGACCAACGGCTACCTGCCGGTCGTGACCTCGGTCGCCAACGACCCGCAGTTCGCCTCCAACAAGTACATGCAGATCTCGATCCAGGCCGCGGCGAATTCCGTCACCGCCTGGCCGCCGATCCCCGGTACTACCGTCGCCACCCAGAAGACCTGGCAGCCCCTGTTCCAGGGCGCACTGACCGGGAAGAACAGCGCCGACGCCGTCATCGACGGTGTGGGCAACACGCTGTCAACCGGCAAATAGGCTAGATCACCGAGGCGCTCCTGATCCTGATCGGGTTCATGATCTGGCCGGCGATCAACGCGGTGTATCTGTCGTTCACGTCCACGAACCTGCTGAACCTGAGCGAACAGACCCTCATCGGCCTGGACAACTTCAGGGCGATGCTGGCGGATCCGGTCTTCTACACCGCCCTGGTCAACTCGCTCTGGTGGACCTTCGGCGCCGTCTTCTTCCAGCTCCTCTTCGGAATGATCGGCGCGCTCGCCCTGAACCAGAACATCAAGTTCCGCGGTCTCATTCGCGGCCTGGTCCTGCTGCCCTGGGCCACGCCGAGCGTCCTCATCGCCCTGATGTGGATGTGGATCCTCGATCCCAACCTCGGCATCGCCAACCGGATGCTGGGGTTCATCGGGATCGGCGCCCAGCCATGGCTCTCCGACCCGGGGACGGCGCTGCCGACCCTCATCTTCATCGACGTCTGGTTCGGCATCCCGTTTTTCGCGGTGATGATTCTCGCGGCGCTGCAGTCAGTACCGCATGAGCTTCTCGAGGCGGCCAGGATCGACGGCGCGAATGCCTGGAATACGTTCTGGCGCGTCGTGCTCCCGCTGATCCTTCCCGCGGTGCTGATCACCACCACGCTGCGCCTCATCTGGACCGCCAACTTCTTCGACCTGATCCTGATCCTGACCAACGGCGGTCCGGCGAACGCCTCGCTGACGGTTCCGCTCTACGCCTACCAGACTGCCTACCGAGGCATGGACTTCGGACTGGGTGCGGCTCTGGCGGTCGCCCAGGCCGCGTTCCTCGCGATCCTCGTGGTCCTCTACATGCGCCAGATTAGGAAGAGCGACATCGCATGAGCGCCGCCAACTCTCGAGCCTCCGTCTCGAAGGTCCCCCAGCTCAGCAGAATCCGCCCGATCTACTTCTTGATCGCGGCCTGGTTGGTGGGAGTGCTCGGTCCGTACGTATGGATGTTCATCACCTCGATCACGCCGCCGTCCGATCTGTCCTCGATCATCCTCTTCCCGAGCCACCCGACCCTGGCGGCCTTCCCGTCACTCCTCACCGAGACGCCCTTCTTCGAGTACCTGGTGAACAGCATCGAGGTGGCGGTCGGCACGGTCGTGCTGACGGTCGCCTGTGCCCTCCTGGCCGGTACGGCCCTGTCCCGCTACAGGTTCCGGGGACGTAGCGTCGTGCTGGCCGGGGTGCTGTTCATGCAGCTGTTCCCGAGCATTCTGCTGATCGTCCCGCTGTACGTGGAGCTCAAGACGATCGGGCTCATCGACAACAAGATCGGCCTGGTACTTGTCGACACCGCGTTCGCGCTAGCGTTCAGCACCTGGCTGATCAAGGGCTTCGTCGATCAGATCCCGCGGGAGATAGAAGAGGCGGCCTATGTGGACGGTTGCTCCAAGTGGCAGGCGTTCCGGCACATCATTCTGCCGCTCGCCCGCCCGGGGATCACTGCCGCCGCCACCTACGCGTTCATCTACTCCTGGAACGAGTTCCTGTTCGCGATGACGTTCACCTTCAGCAATTCCACTCGGACTATGCCGGTTGGACTGAGCCTGTTCGTCGGCGAGAACCTGATCCGCTGGGAGTTCCTGACCGCGGGCGGCGTCCTTGCCTCGATCCCGATCCTGATCGGCTTCATGTACGCCCAGAAGGGACTTGTCGCCGGCCTGTCGTCCGGAGCCGTCAAGGGCTGACCGCAGGCTCTCCAACCTCCCCGGACAGCAAGACCGATGAAAGGCCGCCCCGCATGAGAATCGAGTCCATCGAAACGACCGTCGCCCGGCTCCCCCTGCTCAAGGGGGACTGGCGCGACACGATCCACCACGTGACTCACATCGAGCTGGTGCTGGTGGAGATCAGATCCGACACCGGAGTCGTCGGCACCGGTATCAGCCACACGTCCGGCGACGGCGGCAAGACGATCGAGTCGGTCATCAAGTACAGCCTGACGCCCTTCCTGGTCGGGAAGGAGATCTCGCCTCGCGCCCTCTGGCATGAGGCCTGGCACTTCCTTCACGACCTGGGAGGCGCCGGCGTGACCACGCATGCCCTCGGCGCCGTGGACATTGCCCTGTGGGACCTCGTCGGTCGCGCCCAGAACCGGTCCATCATGGATATGCTCGGCCGCTTCCGCGAGAAGATCCCCGTCTACGCGAGCGGCATCAACCTCGGCCTTACCGAGTCGGAGCTGATCGACCAGGTCAAGGGCTGGTACGACGCCGGCTACCGGTCCTTCAAGGTCAAGATCGGCAAGCCCGACGTGGCCGAGGACATCGAGCGCCTGACGAAGATCCGCGAAGTGATCGGCCACCTGCCACTTATGACCGACGCCAATCAGGGCTGGGGTCCGGAATATGCCGCACGCCGGATCAATCCGCTGCGGGGACTCGACCTGACCTGGGTCGAGGAACCGCTCAAGTCCGACGACATCCCGGCTCACGCGGCCCTTCGTCGCCAGATCGACACCCCGATCGGGATCGGCGAGAACGTCTACACGATGTACCAGTTCCGCGACTATCTGGTCCAGAACGCCGTGGACTACGTGCAGGCGGACCTCGTGCGGGTCGGCGGCATCACTCCTTACCTGGAGATCGCGGACCTGGCACTGGCCTTCGGCCGGCCGATGGCGCCGCATTTCATGCTCGAGCTTTCCGCCCCGATCCTTTGCGCACTGCCGAACGGCTACATTGCCGAGGACACCGACGGGGGCTCGCTGAGCGCGCTTCACGCCTTGCGCAACCCCATCAAGGTGATCGACGGATACATGACTCCCAACGGCCTGCCGGGCCACGGCCTGGACTGGGACAAGGAGTACTTCGAGAAGCACCGCGTCTCCTGACGAGAACGAGGAACTCCACATGACGGCGTTCAAGGGGATCATTCCGCCCCTATGCACCCCTCTTGCCGCGGACGGATCCGTCGACAGGAGCAGCCTGGAGCGGCTGGTCCGCCGGCAGCTCGATGCGGGCGTCCACGGCGTGTTTGCGCTCGGGTCGAGCGGCGAGGCCATCTACCTTAACGATGCCGCGCGCAGGCAGGTGCTCGAGGTCGTAGTCGGCAGCGTAGCCGGAGCTGTGCCCGTCTTCGCGGGCGCCGTCGACGGCTCGACGGCGCGTGTGATCGAGCAGGTGCGCTGGATCTCGGATTTCCCGGTAGACGCGATCGTGGTGACTGCGCCGTTCTACGCCAATGTGAGCGACGCGGAGACCATTACCCACTTTGCGACCGTCGCGGCCGCAAGCAGGTTCCCGATCATCGCCTACGACATCCCCGGCAACGTCGGCCGGAGGCTTTCCGCCGACGTGACCATCGAGCTGCTGCGCGCGAACGTCATCGCCGGACTGAAGGACACGTCCGGCGACATAGCGGGGTTTTTCCGAATCCTGCGCGAGATGGGCGATCGATCTGGCAAGTCCATGATCTGCGGCACCGACAAGGGCGCCGGAGACTGGCTCGAAGGCGGTGCTGACGGCGTCGTACCCGGCATCGGGAACGTCTGCTCGGACCTGTTCGTCGGCCTTTACGACGCTCACCTCCGTGGCGACAAGGCGGAGATGCAGCGCCGTGCGGAGCACATCGCGGTCGTGAGCTCGATCCTGAACGTCGGCCAGAAGTACGGCCTGGGCCTCCATGCCTCGCAGCTTGGCGCCCTCAAGACCGTACTCCGCAACGCCGGTACGATCGCGACGACGACAGTCAGTCTGCCGCTGGCGCCCTACCCTGAGGCCGCGGCTCGGGAGGTTCTCGCAATCATGGCCGGCATAGGGCTCTAGGCTGGTCAATCAGGCCCGGCTCGGCCGCCCCACCGTCGAGCAGTTGAGCTCGGCGCCAGACCAGGAGGGATCGATGATTCAGGATCCGCTCTTCTCCGTCATGGACAAAGTTGTGGTCGTGACGGGTGGTCTCGGCCAGATCGGCTCCGAGATGGTCAGGGCGCTCAACGCCCGAGGCGCGCGCGTGGCCGTCTTCTCACGCAGCGCGTCGGTCGAAGCGGCCCGGCCGGTTCTGGGCGAGATCGCGTCCGACGACCGGGTGTCCCTGCACGCCGTGGACATCACCGACAAGGAATCGATCCGGGCTGGCCTCGACGCCCTCGAGGCGAAATGGGGCGTGCCCGATGCGCTCATCAACAACGCCGGCCTGGATACGCAACCGAGCGCCCCGCCCGAAGTCTCCGGCCCGTTCGAGGACTTCCCCGAGGAGATCTTCCGCGAGGTGGTGGAGGTAAACCTCGTCGGCACGTTCCTGATGATTCAGGCGGTAGGAGCACGAATGCGCAAGGCCGGCAAACCGGGTTCGATCGTCAACGTCGGTTCGATCTACGGCATGGTCTCGCCGGTTCAGGACATCTACGCCTACCGAAAGGAACGGACCGGCATCGCGTTCGTCAAACCGGTCGCCTACAGCGCCGCCAAATCGGGCGTCTACAACCTGACTCGCTACTGCGCCACCTACTGGGGCCGCCAGGGGATCCGGGTCAACACGCTGACCCCCTCCGGCGTCGGACGCGAGACGCAGGATGCCACCTTCCAGGCCAACTACACCGCCCGCATCCCGATCGGTCGCATGGCCAGGGCGGACGATTTCAACGGCGCGATGATCTTCCTGGTTTCGGATGCCTCTGCCTACATGACCGGCTCGAACCTCATCGTCGACGGCGGGTGGACGGCCTGGTAGGTCGTTCAACCGGCTAGCGGGCCGGCGAGGTAACCGGCTTCGCACCGGCGGCCGGACGCTGGGACAGCAGGACCCCGACGACGACACAACAGCCACCTATCGCCACGAGGGCGGTGACCGGCTGGCCCAGGACCACGGCGGCCAGGACCACGCCCAGAAGCGGCTCGCTGGTCATCAGCGTGGCCGCCCGTGTCGCGCCAACGACACGGATGCCCCGGAGCAGCCACACCTTGGCCACAGCGGCGGTCCCTATGCCTCCGGCCAGCGCGATCAGCCAGGCGGCCGGAGAGCCAACCCATCTGAGTCCGCCCGGACTCAACTCGCCCAGGACGGCCACCACAGCGAGGGAGATGAGTCCGCCAACCAGCAGGATGATCCGAATGGCTCGTTCCGGCGGCACCGACGGGTAGCCGGCCCGCGAGACCACGAAATAGACAGCCTGGGACGCGGCCGCCGCGCCCGCGCAGGCCAGCCCGAGAGCGGAAAGGCTGGCCGCGCCACTCGCCCGGCTCAACAGGACCAGCAGCAACCCGCCCAGGGTAATGACGACACCGGCGATTCGAGCACCGGTCAGACGTTCGCGTCCGAGCCAGACGGACATCACGGTCACCAGCACCGGATAGGAGAAGTAGATCGCAACGGCAAAAGCAACAGCCATGAGGCCGTATGAGGCGAAGAGCGCCAGGTTAGTCAGCCCGTTCGCAGTCGCGGCGATCAGGAGAGCGATGCGCTGGCGAGTCGGAGTGCTCGACCAGGACCAGTCCTCGGCATTCCATGCCACTACCACGCTCAGGCCCAGGACGCCGATCAGCGCTCGAAGGGTCGTGAACGTGGACGAACTCATACCCTCTCGTCCCGCAAGGTTGGTCAGAGTCGAGATGGTCCCGAAGAGAACCCCAGTCCCCAGTACGAGCAGCGCTCCCCTCAGGTAAGCCAGGCGGCTCGGACTCCGGGCAGCTGATCGCAGGCCAGTGGCAAAGACCGACTCCATGGTCCCTCCATTCATAGGAAACGGTTCGCGAATCGTTTCACGCAAGACTTCGAAGGTGCCTCGGGCGCGCTTTCGAGGCGGATTGATTTGGGCTAGATGACGCCCTTCGCGCGAAGAGCGTCGAGGTCGTCATCCGACATCCCGAGAAGATCGCGATAGATCTCTCGGTTGTGCTCGCCGACCATTGGGGGTGGTTGCCGAACGGATCCCGGGGTAGCGCTCAGCTTCACCGGGATGCCGGGAACCACGAGCGCGCCGAGCTTTGCGTGCGCCACGGAGACGAGCATCTCTCTGGCTTCCAGCTGGGGGCTCTTGACGACGGCGTCAAGGTCCAGCACGGTGCTGCAAGGGATGCCGGCCTCATTGAGCATCCGCTCCGCGTCGGCCGTGGTCCGCCGGCCGACCCAATCGGCCACGATGGCTTCGATCTCATCCGCGTGAGCCATGCGGTCCGCGAGCGTTCGGAATCGCTCGTCGTCGAGCAGGTCTCGCCGGCCCGCCAGGTCGGCAAATCGCTCGAACAGGGGATCCGTTCCGGCGTGGACGTAGATCTTTCCGTCAAGGGCGGCGAAGAGATTGGCAGGCGCCGCATTCAGATCCCGGTTGCCTCTCTTTGGCAGCGCTTCGCCGAGGAGCGCCTGCTGCAGCGCGAACATCCCGACACTCGAGAACATCGAATCCAGGAGGGCCACATCCACGAGCTGGCCGATCCCGGTCCGCTCGCGTGTGTAGAGGGCGAACATGGTGCCGAGCGCGGCGTATACGGCGGTCAGGTAGTCACCGATGTACGTCCCGGCGAGCTGAGGTCGGTCGGGCGACTCTCCGTTCCGCGACATCAGGCCGGACTTGGCCTGGGCGATGCAATCGAACATGGCCGAGTCTCGATCCGGACCCGTTTGGCCGACCCCGGAGATGGAAGTCAGGATGATCCGGGGGTTGATGCGTTGGAGCTCGGCGAAGCCCAGGCCCATACGCTCCATCGTTCCGGGTCGGTAGTTCTCGACGACGACGTCCGCCCAGGCGACGAGCCGGCGCAGGATGGCCTGGCCCTCGGCCGCGCGCGTGTCAAGTGTGACGGCGCGCTTGTTGCGGTTGAAGGCCAGCGTGTAGGTGGCCTGGCCCTTGAAGAACGGCGCGACGCGCCGGCTGTCTTCGCCGCCCGGCCGCTCAACCTTGACGACATCGGCGCCCATGTCGGCGAGCAGCGCCGCGCAATAGGGACCCGCGATGAACCGCGACAGGTCAAGGATCCGAATGTTGTCCAGGGGCATCAGTGCCGTCATCGTCGTTTCCATCTCGTCTGAGGCGCGTCGTCAATGGGCCGGGAGCCGGCGAAGCTCCACGATATCCGCGGTTTGGATGCTGGCGGTCCGCCCCGTAGAGAGAGCCGGAGCGGACCGCCAGAGGGCAACTCCTGGCGTCAGGCGACCAGGAGTATGTGGTTCGGGTCGATAGCCTCGCGAATCAGCCGTACCTGTTCGGTCGTAGGCGATTCCGTCGAGGGGATCGAGTCGGGGGTCAGCGGTCGGAAGCTCATCTCGGCCAGCACTTGATCCAGCGTCACACCGGGATGGATCGACAGGATCTCCATCTCCTTGGACTTCTCGTTGAAGCCGAAGATGGCCTTGTCGGTGATGACCCGCCACGGCCCGCCAGGATATAGCCCGGCCTCTTCACGGGACTTGCCGCCGTTCAGGTGGCCCACGCTGGTGATGAAGTCAACCTTCTCAACGAATGTGCGCTTCTTCAGGTCGGTGAGGACTATGGGTCGCTTCACGTATGCAAAATGGTCGGTCTGCGCCAGGCAGCCGATCAGGCGGGGCTTAGGGTGGCGGTAGTCGCCGATGGCAGTGATGTTCAGGTTGCCGTAGCGATCGACCTGCGGAGCGGAATCGAACGAGACGTCGAACAGCCGTCTCGAAAGCATGTCGTTCTTGTCGCTGCAGTTGTGCAGCTGCGCGGACGTGGGCCAGGTCGTCAGGTGATGCTGCGTCAGCCGCGGCGGGATCTGGCTCAGGTCCGGGCTGAGCAGGTTGTTCCAGTAGATGGCCAGGTTGGGGGCATGGGTTTCCTGGGCCAATCTGGCGGCGGCGATCGGTATCCCCACCGCCACCGTGAAAGCCCGACCCGCGGTCCCGACCCCGATGAAGATCAGGTCCCCGTCGCGAAGCTCCCGGGAGGCGGCAACCACCATCAGCTCGTTGAGCGTGTAGTCGTCGGCGTACGCCATCGTTCGGCCTCCTATCGGGCGGAGAGCGCAAAGATGCGCTCGGGGGTGAGGGCCTTGGCCAGGTAGTCCCAGTGGTCCTTGGTGCCGTAGATGTACCTGTCCGCGTACTCCGCGAAATTCCCGGGCTTGGAGCAAGCCTGGTAGTAGTACATGTGCTCTTCGTCCTCGTCGTAGTACCCGTCGCAGCTCAGCGGGTGGGCGCCGAAGGGGGCTTCGACGATCGCCTCGACCCACACGTGGGGTATGTAGGTGAGGTTTGGGTTCTTCAGGATCTCGGAGTGCGGCACGATCTTCTCGACGGTCACGATCAGCCGCTTTGCTCCCTTGGCGAACACGGGGTCCAGGTCGTCCGCGTCGCGGACGAGGGGGAATTGGACGTTGCCGTATTCGTCGCCGATGTAGCCGTGCAGAAGCGTGAAATCCGGGTTGGCCGGCTCCACCGCGTGCAACCTGCGACCAGTGAACGGGCAGGTGATCTCGCGGATCTGTTCGGGATTGTTCGCGGCCATCCCCGTGCCCAGCAGCGCGTCGGTCGGCATGAAGGGGAGGCCCGACGCTGCGGCACGGAACCGCGCGGCCATCGCGACTTCGCTGAAGTCGCGGATGTCGATGACCCCGGCCTCGACGCCGCGGCGGAAGTTGTACGACTGCCCGAACTGGAAGAGCCCCTCGTAGACGGCCTCGACGCGCTTGAGGGCGCCGGCCCCGGCGAGCATGTCCGTGGTGAACCCGGCCGGATAGGCAAGGACGGTGAAGTCCTTCTTGCCCTGCCGGATCAGTTCCCGGATCAGGGCGACCGGGGAGCGGCGGATGATGCTTCCGCCTATCGCGATCGAGCTTCCCGACGGGACCAGGGCGGCGGCCTCAGCCATGGATACGAGCTTGGACTTCATGTTCCTCTGCCTCTCGTCTGTTTTCGCGTGGAGCAGCTGGCGGCCCGAGCCCTGCGGCGCGGGCTGGATGCGACGATCAGATCACGCCCTTCCCCCTGAGCCGAGCGAGCTCCTCATCTGTCATCCCCAACCACTCGCCGTAGATCTCCTTGTTGTGCTGGCCGAGAAGGGGTGCCGGCCTTCGAATTTCTTCCTTCGTGTCCGAGAAGTGGACGTTCAGGCCGTGCATCGGGAACTTGCCCGCGGCGGGGTGGTCGATCTCTACCAACATCTCGCGGTGCTTCAGCTGGGGATCCTCGACGACCTCGTCTATCGTGGCGACCTTGGCACACGGCAGCCCGGCGGCCCGGACGAGTTCGATGACTTCATCCGCGGTCCGCTCGGCAACCCAATCGCCAAGGATCTTCTCGGTCTCCTCGATCCGCTTCATCCGCTCCACGTTCGTGGAGTAGCGCGGGTCGGTGAGCATATCCTCGCGCCCGATCACTCTGGCCAGGCGAGGGAACAGCCCGTCTGTCGCCGCCGCGACGAACACGTACCGTCCATCCTTCGAGGTGAAGAGGTTCGTGGGTGCGCAGTATCGGTCGCGATTGCCACGCCGCGCCATCTTCTTGTGCAGCAGCAGCCAATCCGGGATGGCCGTGACGAGGAACGAGAAGGCCGTGTCGAGCAGGGCCATGTCGACGCGCTGCCCCTGACCGGTCTGATCTCGGGCGCGGAGGGCACCCAGGATGCCGAACGCGGTGTACAGGCCCGTGGCGTAGTCGACGAGGAACGTGCCGGTGGTGACCGGAGGACGATCCGGCTCGCCGGTCATGTCCATCATGCCGCTCATGGCCTGGATGATCATGTCGAATGCGGCGTAGTCCACGTAGGGTCCGCTCTGCCCGAAGCCCGATATGCTGGCCAGGATCAGGCGCGGGTTGAGCTTGTGGAGGGTCTCCCAGCCAAGACCCATCTCCTCCAACGTGCCGGCTCGGAAGTTCTCGACCAGGACGTCAGCCTCGCAGGCGAGGCGCTTGAGCAACTCAATCCCTTCAGGGTTCCGGAAGTCGACGGTGACCCCGCGCTTGTTCCGGTTCATCACCATGAAGTAGGTGCTCTCGCCGCCCACCTTCTCGCCGACGGATCGGCTGTCGTCGCCGCGCCCAATGCGCTCGACCTTGACGACGTCGGCTCCCATGTCTCCGAGCAGCATCGAGCAGAACGGGCCAGCCAGAACCCGGCTGACATCCAGGACCCTGATCCCTTCGAGTGGGGCTCCCATCGCCTCTGTCTCTCCTAGCACTCGGTGGTGTAGCCGCCATGGCTCCGTGTCCGCGGGGGTGGCGCTACGCCGAGACGCAGACCCCGCACCACGTCACTCGAGACTCCCTTCCAGCCTGCAACCTGCGGGCCGAGCAGTGAACAGGGTATCATGTTAAACGTTTCGCGGAACCTTTGGAGCCTTGTGGGAGTCGGATGGAATCACCTGCGGACCAGTTCGATCTCATCGTGCTCGGCGGCGGCACTGGCGGCTACACCGCGGCATTCCGGGCGAGTCAGCTGGGACTCCGGACGGCTCTCGTGGAAGCGGACCTGATCGGAGGGACCTGCCTTCACAGGGGCTGCATACCAACCAAGGTAATGCTCGAGTCGGCGGATCTCCTGGCGCGCATGCGCGACGCGAGCGCGTTCGGTCTCGAGGCTGCCGGTGTCGGAGCGAACATGGCCGCGATCGCGCGCCGGCGGACGGATACCGTGAACCGGCTGACGGGCGGCCTGATGAGCCTGGTTCGCAAGAACCGCGTCGAACTGATCCACGGGCGCGGAGTGCTCGAGAGCTCCCGCGTCGTCCGGGTTGCTCTGGCCGGCCCGGACGGGCTGGCTGAAGGTGAACGCGTCATTCAAGCCACGAACCTGATACTGGCGACGGGCAGCCGCCCCCGAAGTCTGCCCGGTCTCGTCCCTGATGGGCGGCGGATCGTCACGAGCGACGACGTGCTCACGAGCGAGGTAATCCCCCCAAGCCTGATCGTGGTGGGTGGCGGCGCGGTGGGAGTTGAGTTCGCCTCGTTCTACCGGGATATGGGAACAGAGGTGACGCTGGTCGAGTACCTCTCGTCGCTGGTTCCCCTCGAAGACGCGGAGATCGGTCGCGTCCTCGAGCGTGCCTTCAGGCGCCGGGGGATCGAGGTGATGGTCGGTGCTCGGCTCGACCCTGAGGCCGCCGTCGCGGATGACGCCGGGGTCACGGTCTCGGTAGAGACAGTGGCGGGCGTCGGGCGGCGCGAGTTACATGCGGCCCAGCTGCTCGTGGCGACCGGGCGGTCAGCCAACGTCTCCGGAATCGGCCTGGAAAACACGCAGGTGGTCGTGGAGTCCGGAGTCATCCGCGTCGACCCGTACATGCGGACCGCGGAACCCAATGTCTACGCGATAGGCGATCTCGTCGGCGGCTTGCTCCTGGCCCACGTCGCCGCTCACGAAGGGATAGTCGCCGTGGAGACGATCGCCGGGCTGGACCCGGAGCCGGTTGACTACTCGATCATGCCGAGGGCAACGTACTGCAGGCCTCAGATCGCTTCGGTGGGCCGGAGCGAGGCAGAGCTGACGCGTGACTCCGTTCCGTATGTGGCAGGCAAGTTCCCCTGGCTGGCCAACGCCAAGGCGGTCATCGGCGGCGACCACGAGGGCTTCGCGAAAGTGCTTGCGCATGCCGAGACGGGGCAGATACTCGGCATTCACCTGATCGGGCCGCACGTGACCGATCTGGTTGCCGAAGGCTCCCTGGGCATGAACCTGGCGGCGCGAGTCCAGGAGCTCGCCCACACGGTTCATCCCCATCCCTCGCTGTCGGAGGCTCTGGCCGAGGCGGCCATGGCGGTGTCGGGCCAGTCCATCAATGTCTAGGCGCCGGCCGGACTCCCGGTGCTGGCGGGCGTTCAGGCGCGCCACTCATATCGCGGTCTTCACAGCCGCATGATGGGGCCGCTCGAGGCAGGCGCAATCCTGGGAGTGGGATTCGCCGCTGGCACGATCAACACGATCGTTGGCTCTGGGTCGCTCGTGACGTTTCCGACCCTGCTGGCCATGGGCTACTCGCCGCTCATCGCCAACGTCTCGAATACCGTCGGCCTGGTGCCTGGTTCCCTCAGCGGGGCGTTTGGGTATCGGCGCGAGCTTGCCGGCCAGCGCCCCCGTGTCTTGCGGCTAGGAGCGGCCGCGGCGGCTGGCGGACTGACCGGGGCAATACTCCTGCGGATCTTGCCCGGGGCGTTCGCCGTCGTGGTGCCGGCCCTCGTCGGAGTGGCGCTGGTCCTGGTAGCTGCCGGGCCCCGATTATCCCGCGTGCTCGCCCGGCACCGACATCCCGAAGCCCACAAGTCCTGGCCGATGATGGCCGCGTTCTACGCGACGGCCGTGTACGGTGGTTACTTCGGAGCCGCCATGGGGATCATCATGATCTCCCTGCTGACGCTCTTCCTTCCGGACGATATCCAGCGCCTGAATGGCCTGAAGAATGTCCTGGCGGCCATCATCAACGGCGCGGCCGGCCTTATGTTCCTCGCGGTTGGGCCAGTCGATCTGCAGGTCGCCCTCTTGATCGCCGTCGGCTCGACCGCCGGAGGGCAGCTCGGCTCCGGAGTGGGGCGTCGCTTGCCACCCACGGCCTTGCGCGCGGCCATCATCTCCGTCGGCATTGGGGCGGAATTGAAGTTACTCCTGGCTTGATTCTCGGAGCGCCCACTCCGGAAAACGTCGCCTACTTCCAGCAGGCCCAGACGTCAGACCGCACCCGGTTGCGAGCGTCCCAAACGAGACGCCTGGGTTGAGTCGGTCATCTGGGTTTGGCGGCTCGCTCAACTCGCCCTACAATCCTCCTCTCGTCGTGGGCATCTGAAGAACCCGAACCCGCCGAGGGCATCGGACTCTTTCGGTTCTCCACGACGGGACGAAAACTCTCTTCGGGGCGGGAATCTGACTCACCCCGGTATCGACGATGGCGCTCTCTCGCGAGGCCGTCGCCCGCGCAGGAATCGGCCGGCTGCGACCCCTCTGACGGGAAGGGGACTTCGGATCAGAGGGTCGGGGGTTCGAATCCCTCCGGGCGCGCCAATGTCTTGAGTCGCGACATCGGTGACACCTGAGTCGCGACATCCGTGACACCGGTGATCAGCTAGTCGCTCCGGACCCCGGCCATCGGCCGGGGTCTCGTTGTTGGTTGCGCCAGTAGCCCTTGGCGGGTTCGATGAGGTGTGTCGAGAGGATCTCGCCAGTGTCGAGAGCGACGACGGTGACCTCTCGCTCATCGGCGATGGCCAGGACGCGACGGCGGGCATGGCTGGCTCCAACTTTGAGGTGATAGAGCCGGCCACCGCGCCGCAGGGTCATCGCGCCCTTGCTGTCGGTGATGTCGTAACGGAGCCGGAAGTGGCCCCTGCCGGCTTCCGACGGCCGCGCCTTCGGTATCGCCCGGTAGGCCTCACCCGGTGTCGCCCGGCCGACCGCCCGGTGCGGACGCTGCTCGTTGTAGGCGAGGCGGAAGGTGTCGAGCTGGCTCTGAAGCCCGGCGAGGTTGCTCGCTTCCGGCCGCCGGCCCAGGTAGCGTTTGAGGGTCTGGTGGAAGCGCTCGATCTTGCCCTGGGTCTGCGGGTGGTTCGGTGCGCCATTCTTCTGGCGGATGCCGAGGTAGGCGAGCAGATACTCGAAGCCGTTGCGTCCACCTGTGAAGCGCGACGTGTAGACAGCCCCGTTGTCGGTGAGCGTGGCGGCGGGCCAGCCGTGAGCGTCGCCGGCCGCGGTGAACGTCGCGACCACGTCGTCTCCCGCGACGCGGGTGAAGGCCGAGCAGGCCAGCAGGTAGCGGGAGTGGTCATCGAGCCAGCTGATGATCTCGACCTCGCCGCCGTCGGCGAGGTGCCAGTGGGTGAAGTCGGACTGCCAGACCTCATTTGGAGCGGCGGCCTCGAAGCGGATCCAGGAGCTGCGCGGGCGCTTGTGCGGCTCGGGCGTGATGAGCCCTGCGCCATGGAGAATGCGCCGGATCGTTGAGCTCGACGGAACGGCCAGGCCCTCGCGCTCGAGGTGCCAGCCGATGGTGGCCGGGCCCGCGTCGAGACCGCGGGCGACAAGGTCGGTTCGGAGCTCGACGATCCGCTCGCGCACTGCGAGCGACGTCTGCTGCGGACTGCCACGCGGCCGCCGGGATCGCGGTTCGATGGCCGGTAGGCCACCTTCGCGATATCGGGCAAGGAGCCGGTGCAGGTGGCCGCGGCTAATGCCGCACTGGGCCGCCGCGGCGGTGACGGACAGCTGCGCTGAGACGACCTTGATGACGGCAACCTGGTGCTTCGACATGCAGCGGACTGTCACGCATGTCCCGACTCACCAGTAACCGATCAGTTGTCACCTATGTCCTGAACTCTGACACCTCCGGGCGACACCTCCGGGCGCGCCAACACACCGGCGAGCGTCATGCCAACGCTTGCAGCTGCCATCTACCGGGGAATGGCTAGAGCCGGGCGCCCGCGTCGGCTCCCACGAGGACCCGGTATTCTTGCTCGGGCAGTCCAGATCGACAGTCGCTCAGCTGCATCGCGCTGCCGTTTGTCAGGTTCGGCGCGTGGAAGACCGCGAGCGTGAGTTCCTGCTGAAGGAGTTCGACCAGGCCTGGTCGATGATCCTGGCCATTGACGAGCGCCGGTTCAAGTTCATCGAGTACTACTCGGCCATCTTCGCCGGTGTAGTTGCCGTGGCAGCCAGCTTCGTGGCGAACTCCGAGAAGGTGAGCGCGGTATCGGCCGCAGTCGTGACCATCCTGTTCGCGATGGTCGTGATTATCGGATTCTCCTTCCTGCACATGCTTTCAGCCGAGCGCAGGGCCAACATCAGGTACCGGAAGAAGGTGAACCTGATCCGGGGGTTGATGCTGGGCGAGGCCGTGGATCCGAAAATCCGCGAGTACCTTTCGCACAAGGAGCTAGGAATCAAGACGCTTGAAGACGGCCAGCCGGTCGGAATCGGATCGACCCTGCGAGGAGTGCTCGGCTTCCTCTACCTCGAGATCGCCGTCCTCGTCGTGGGCATCGCAGCCGTCTGGACGGCCGTCGCTCTCGGCCGCTGACGTATTCGCTCCTCCAGTCCCACGCGCCCGACTCTTGCGAATGCTGATGGAGAATCTCCCCGACCGCGACAGGCAGTTCAGCGGGACGGTTGACGGCTATCCATCTGCGCCTACGCCGGTTCGTTCTGCAGGATCTCGGACATGATCAGTTGATAGGCGCGCTGAGCCTTGTCGCCTCCCCGAAACTCGAACTCGAAGATCTCTGAGGATGCCTTCACCACAAGTTCGCTGGTTGCTCCGAACAGCCCTCTCCCCTCATCCACGCTCGACACAGACGTGATCTTGTTGAACGGAACGCTCGTCAACGCCTTGCGCTTTCCCACAAAGGCCTTGTCGTAGAACATCAGGCGCTTGTTGGTGAGGGCGATGAAACCGGTCCCTGACCCCTTCAGATCGAATACCGCGTAGAGCCGTTCGCCGCCGACAAGCCAGGGCACAATCTGGTCGTACTGGCTCTTCTGGTCGTAGATAGCCCCTGACACGTCGGGCGCGTTTCCCGTCAAAGCGGCCATCTGGCTGCGCCTCCTATCCGATTTGTTGGTCAGTCGAGTCTAGACAGCGGCGCTGCCTGTTTGTCGTCCTCGCGCGCCCAAGACCTCCTTGAGACGGTCCTTCGGCAGCCGGCGGAGGAAACCGTGATCAGCCCCGGGCCGGCCTGATCGCCGGGGCAACGACGCCGATCGACCGGCAGCCCGCGCGTCGACCGGCGGCTTCTCGCCGGCGCGGTGGCCAGCTCGCGAAGCGCAGCAGCGCTGCTCCGAGCAGGGTCGCCAGAAGCGATAGCGTTGCCGGCCACGGCTCGCCACGGCTCGGCTGCATTGGCGCGACAAGCGAAGCGCCGCTCGTCCAGGTGATCACCAGCTGAGGCGGATGGGCACCCTCTCGCGACGACAGCGAGACGGCGGTGCTGCTGGTCGTCGAGAGGCCGAAGCTGAAGACGCCGCTGCCGCTGATCGCGGAAGTCACGTCGACGCTGGTCCAGGTGGCAGCGGTTATGCGGCCCGAGCTTCCAAGCCTGCCGGCGCCGAAGGACGGGGCGTTCGCATTCGTGATCGCGCTCTCGACCCAGGTGTTGCCGGCGACCGGGTAGGCGTCGTAGCCGAGCGTCTGAGCGGAGTTGGCGTACACGCGCAGGACCGCCGACGTCACGGTCCCGTTGATCCCCGTGAGGCTGAACCGCAGATATGTCCGGACGACCGGCGAGCCGTCGATGCGGACCTGAGCTGACTTGCCGAAATTGCCGGCGGGGACCGATGCGTCCACGTAGCTGTCGGCGACGGGGGTGAACGTCGCGCTGCCGGAAGATCCGATCGGCGTAGTGGTCGGCACCGGCGTGGGGGAGGGCGAGGCTGTCGGGCTCGCGGTCGGCGTCCCGGTGGGGCTCGGGGTCGGCGTTGCCGTGGGCGGATTTGTCGGCGGGGTCGTGGCGGTTCCGGTCGGCGAGGAGCTCGGCGTGCCGCCCGCGCCCGAGTAGACGATGACCAGCTGCGCGGGATACGGACCCTCACGCGACGAGAATGAAACCGCGGTGCTGTTCGTCGTGGAGAGCCCGAAGCTGAACGTGCCGTTGGCCCTGATCGCCGAGGTCACGCTCACGCTCGTCCACGTCCCGGCGGTTATGCGGCCCGAGCCCCCGAGCCTGGTCGCCCCGAACGGTGGCGCGTTGGCGTTGGTGATCATGGTCTCGCTCCAGGTGTTGTCCGAAACCGCATAGAGGTCGTATCCAGTGGTCTGAGCGGTGTTGGCCCAGACTCGCAACGTGGCGCTGATCACAGCGCCGGCGATGCCGCTTACGTTGAACCGCAGGTAGGTTCGAACCACCGGCGATCCGTCGATCCTGAGGCTGGCGGCAGAGCCGTGCGTAGCCGTCGGGGCGGAAGCGTCCACGTAGCTATCGGCAACGGGATTGAAAGTCATCGAGCCGCCGGAGGCCCCGGAGCTGGGAGTCGGGCTCGGGCTCGCGCTCGGTGTCGCGGTCACGCCCACGCTCGGGCTCGCGCTGGGCACGGGTCCGCTGTTGTGGCATGACGCCGAGCCGCTGTCGGTGAAGGTTCCCGTGCCGGCCGCCGGTTCGAAGACCCATGAGTAGCTGTTGGAGTGCAGCGTCAGCGCCAGAACGCCGAACGTCGTCGTGTCGCGGACCACGCTGTTGGCCGCCACCGCCGCGATCGAGGTGTGGTTGGCCCCGCCCGTGCCGACGATGAACTCGCGGATGCCGTTCGCGTCCGCAAGGCCGTTCGCATCCTGAGGATCGAACCGCTCGTAGATGTGGTCGTGGCCGTCGAGAACGACGTCGGCGTGGGCCGCGTAGAGCTGCTGCCAGAGCCAGTAGCCGTTTTGGGCCGCTCGGCCACCGGAGCTGAACAGGGGTATGTGCCAGTAGGCGAGGGTGCACTGGTTGGGATGGGCGGCCAGGTCGGCGGCCAGCCACAACCCCTGAGGCGAGCTGGGGGCGCATCCGCCGACATTCCCGCAGTTCGAGTTCAGCGCGATCAGATGCCAGGCACCGACGTCGTAGCTGTACCAGCCCTGACCCGCGGTTCCTGCGGCCGCACCGAAATAGCCGAAGTAGCCGGCGGCCCCGGCGTTGGAGCTATCGCAGCCGGTCGTCGGCGTCGACCCGCCGGCGGTCAGGTACTCGTGATTGCCCGGGACGGGGCGGGTGATCGCCTTGACGCGGCCCCAGGTTTGATCGTAGGCCTGCTGGTATTCCGCCAGACTGCCGCAGTAGTGCTGGTCGCCCAGCGCCAGGACCTTGTCGAAACCCCCGTTGACCAGCAGGTTCGAAGTTGCCTTCTGCTCGCACTGCTTGCCGTCCGGAGTGCCGTCGAGGTTGTTGTAGTCGGGGTCCAGCGGGTCGCAGCCATAGTCTCCCGCGGCGGCGACTGTGGGATCCGCGGCGGCCACGGCGGCAGGATGCGCGACCGCGAGAGCCGCGGTACAGGCGAGCGTTGCCACGGCGACAATGAGGCGGCCCCCGACCCGCGCAACGCGGTGAAAGCCGGAACTGCGGATGCTCGCGTACGGCCTTCTCAAAGATGCCCCGATCGCCGGGCCTGCGATGAGTCAGGGACTGGCGCCCGGCGCCCTCGAGACGGAAGCTAGGCCGGACGGAGCCGCCGAGGTAGGGCCGGAGGTAGTACATACGTACCAGTGGCCTACCCGATCGGCCCCACCCATGCAACCGCGCTCGTTCGACCGGCGCCATCCGCTTGACGACCTCTCAGCCGGCTGGAGAGGGCGCACTCGTTGCTCTTGGCGGCGCCCTCGACTAACGCCCATCGGACCGGGAAATGAGACATGCGCCGCGGCGCCTGCCGATACTCCCTGGCAAGCGGCATTCTTCGGTCCGGTCAGGCGGCGTCCCCGGCACAGGGTCGTTTGATGGGAGCGCGTCAGCGCGCGGGGTATCCGGGCCTGCTGGCGGGCGCAATTCTGGCGAAGCCGCATGACTGGCAAATCGGAGATGTCGACGTGCAAGAGCGCGACCGGCTGGCACTGATCGCGACGGCGAGGGCGGGGTTGCTCGGAGCAGGCGAGGCGCATGAGCTCCGGGAGTTGGAGCCGCGCCGATCCGATGAGCCCAGCGATCCCCCGAGACGGGCTCGCGGCGAACATGACTGACATCGGTCGACTGCACGACGCGCTCGTGAGGCGGGCCCTCGATGGCGACGGCGAGGCGCCCCGTCCCCTGCGCCGTGCCGCGTACGACCTCCACGGGCTGGATGAACCGCTTCGGACCCTGGTCGATAAGACCGCCTACCACGCCTACATGGTCACCGACGACGACATCGCGTCGGTCCGCAGCGCCGGACTGACCGAGGATCAGATCTTCGAGATCGTGGTCTGCGCGGCGATCGGTCAGGCGACCCGCCAGTACGAGAGTGGGCTGAAGGCGCTCCGCGCCGTTGCGGCGGACTGAGCCGTGCGTCTGGCCATTCTCGACCGGGGCCACCGGCTGCGCACCAGGGCACTCTTCGTGCTCATTCGCATTGTGTCCCGCCAGCCTGTGCTCGACGCCGTGAAAGTAGCCCTCTACCGGCCTGACTTCTACCGTGCCGGTCCGTTGACCCAGGAGGCCATGCGTGGTCCCTCCGAGTGGTCGGTCGGCGACCGCGAGCTCATGGCGGCGTACGTCTCAAAGGTCAACAGCTGCCAGTTCTGCGTGGCGGCGCACTCGGCCACCTCGAGCCTCTGGTACGGCGACGATGCGAAGGTCGCCGCGACCCTGTCGAACCTCGAGACCGCGCCGATCGATGAGCCGTTGAGGGCGACGCTGCGGATGCTCGGTACGCTGACCCGCGAGCAGCACATCGACGAGGAGGACATCCGCGCCGCTCTGGCCGCCGGTGTAACCCCCCAGCAGATCCGCGACGCTCTGGCCGTGGCCTTCGCCTTCAACATCACCGATCGCCTGGCGGACGTGTTCGGGTTTGAGGTTGCAGGTCAGGCCGCCATGATGGCCGGCGCTCGTCATCTGCTCCGCCGCGGTTACGGGTGACGGCGCGAGGCGGATTCTTCGGGAAGCCGAGCGTGGCCGCAAGGGGCGGACAGGAGCAGCCCGGGTCTGCCTGCCCTGCCGTCGGCTTGGGGACTGATATGGGCGCTGGCCGCGGCCGAAGGGAAAGCACACGAAGCTCCGAGCACGCCGCGGCCTCCGCCTGACTCGGTCGTCCGCGCTTCCCGCCGGGCGGGCTCGGCCAGCTCGCACAGCCGCCGCGGCCACGGCCGCGCGGTGCGGTCACATGACTCCCGTACCGGCGCGTGATCGGATCGAGCCTCGCAGAATCCTCCTGGCTCGAGACGCATGGTGATCAGGGGATGGAGAACCAGCTACTCTTCGACGTCGCAATCGCGGCCGTGGCCGCCGGGGCAACCGTTCTAGTGATGACCCTCGGGCGGAGCGCGCGCGTGCGCAAGGCCATCCGCGCCTGGTCAGCGTCCAGGGTCAAGCTTCCCGGCAACCCGCTCGTGGATCCGATCAGCGGGCTCGCCTCCCGGCAGGCCTGGAACGACGCACTGCGCCGCGAGGAAGATCGTCTGGCGCGTTATCGGCGGCCGGCAACGATCCTGGTGGCCGAGCTGGACGGGCTCGAGCGGTTTGCCTCAGCCTTCGGCCAGGACGTGGCGTCGTGCCTCATTCCGCCCGTCGCGGCCGTGATCAGCCGCAACGCTCGCAACGCCGACATCGTCGCGAGCATCGAATACGGCCGCTTCGTCGCCCTGCTGCCCGAGACGAGCGAGATCGCCGCGACCAACTACGTCGAACGGGTACGTGCGGAATCCGACGCCTGGCTCGAAGCGTGCGCGGTCACCATTCGAGTGGCCGTCGGCTGGGCCCAACCGATCGGCGCGGAGAGCCTGGCGGACGCGCTCCGCCTGGCCATCGACCGAATGAACTCCGACCGAAGGCGCAGGGACTTCCGCGGATCCGCCGAAGTCGCCGGCAGCAGCCGGTCGAACCTGCCGTTCCCTGCGGCGGCCGCCGTTCCACCCGCGGCACCGGCGGCTGCGCCCGGGTCGCACGGCGGCGGGCATTGAGGCTCAGCCGCTTCGACCGGGCGGACCGCGAGCGCCCATTGAATCGACCGTTCTGGGGGCGCCCGAAAGCCCCTCCGACGGTCGGAATGACCGGGCCTGGCGGCTAGTAGAATCCGGGCATGCACCACCTGTATCCCAGGTTGGTCGTGTCGGTGCCCGAGTGGGTGTCCGACCTGATCGATGCGTCTCCCGGCGCGCTCCGGATCCCCGAAGATCGGATGAGGCTGGCCATCTCGCTCGCCCGGGAGAACGCCGCGCGCGGCGGCGGCCCGTTCGGGGCCGTTGTCTTTGAGGACGGCAGTGGGCGGGTGGTGGCTCCCGGCGTCAACCTGGTGGTGCCGCTGGGCTGCTCTCTCGCCCACGCCGAGACAGTTGCCATCGCCATAGCCCAGCAGGCGATTGGCAGCTACGACCTGGGGGCGCCGGGGCTGCCGACGATGCAGCTGGTCACCAGCGCGGAACCGTGTGCCATGTGCCTGGGAGCCATTCCCTGGAGTGGCGTCAAGAGCATTCTCTGCGGGGCGACGGGCGACGACGCCGAGGGGGTCGGCTTCGACGAGGGCGCCAAGCCGGACGGCTGGCCCGAGGCGCTCGCGGCCCGCGGGATCCAGGTGACGCGGGGCATCTGCCGTGAGGAGGCCGCGGCGGTGCTGGTCGACTACGCCAGAGGCGGTGGCCTCATATACAACGGCGGCCGCGGCACCGCCGAGGCACCGTCCACGACCGGCCGAATCGGTCGCGACCATCGACCCTGAAGACGGCCCGCGGCGCGACGACGCCTAAGCCGCGCGACGACGCCGCCGGCAGGCCCGACTCAGTACCCGGTGCCGCGGCACGGAGTCATAGGCCCGCCCTCTGTGGCATCCTCGCCAGGAATCGACCGCGACCGGAGCGCCCGAGCCATTCGCCGTTCTCGACCAATACCTCGCCCCGACTCATGACCGTTCGGCAGCCACCCCGGACCTCGCGTCCCTCGTAGCAGGAGTAGTCCACGTTCATGTGGTGAGTGGCGGCCGACAGCGTGTGCTCCATCGCGGGATCGTAGACGACCAGGTCGGCGTCGAACCCCGGCGCTACGGCGCCCTTGCGTCCCCAGAGCCCGAACCGGCGCGCGGGAGCGGCCGAGATCAGGTCGACCCAGCGCTCGCGCGAGATGCGTCCGCCCACGACGCCACCGTCGTACAGAAGGTCCACGCGCTCCTCCACACCGGGCAGGCCATTCGGGATCAGCCGGAAGTCGCCGCGACCGAGCTCCTTCTGGCCGCGGTAGTCGAACGGGCAGTGGTCGGTGCCGACGGTCTGGATATCGCCGACCTCGAGCGCCCTCCATAGCGCCTCCGCATGCCCCAGCCCGCGCAGCGGCGGCGAGCACACGAACTTGGCCCCCTCGAAGGGGTCGCGGGAGGAGTCGTCGCGGCCGGAGTCCTCGCCGCCGGAGTCCTCGCCGCGGCCGTTCTCGCCGGCCAGGGCCGCGACCGACAGGAACAGATACTGCGGGCACGTCTCGCCGAAGACCTCGGCCCCGCGAGCCCGAGCCATCGCGATCTCCTCGACGGCCTCCGCGGCCGAGACGTGGACCACGTAGAGGGCAGCGCCGGCGATGGCCGCCAGCTCGATGACCCGGTGGGTGGCCTCGCCCTCGAGCGCGGCCGGGTGCGCCTCCGCGTGGTATCGGGGAGCGGTCATCCCGGCGGCGACGAGCCGCTCCGCCAGCACGTCGACCGCGAGTCCGTTTTCCGCGTGCATCATGATCAGCGCCCCGTTGCCGGCTGAGCGGAACATGGAGCGCAGGATCGCGCCGTCGTCGCTGTACATGCGCCCCGGGTAGGCGGTGAAGAGCTTGAACGACGAGACCCCCTCGTCCACGAGCGCGTCCATCTCGGCGAGCGTGGAGTCGTTGACGTCGCACACGGCCATGTGGAAGGCGTAATCGACGCTACAGCGGCCGTCCGCCTTTGCGTGCCAGGCATCGAGCCCCTCGCGAAGCGAACGACCCCGGGTCTGCGTGGCGAAGTCGATGATCGTTGTGGTGGAACCGAACGCCGCGGCCCGGGTGCCGGTCTCGAACGTGTCCTTCGAGACGACGTCGCCGACCGGCAGCTCCATGTGAACGTGGGGATCGATCGCGCCCGGGATCACGAGCTTCGACGACGCGTCGATGACGCGATCCACGGGCCCGAGCAACGCGGGGCCGAGCGAGCCGGGGGCAGGCGAGGCGGGGACGCTGCCCGAAGGCCCGGCCATCAGGGCAGCCAGTCCGGGCTCCACGGCGACGATCTTCTCGCCGTCGACGAGAACGTCCGCGAGCCGCGAGCCGTCCGCGTTCACCACGGTGCCGTTGACGATCAGCGTACGCAGGGCGTTCACCAGCCGCCCGCGTCCCGGACGATCCGCCGGAGCACCCGGGCCGTGACCGCGCGCCGGTACGCCTCCGTGGAGCGAACGTCGTCGATCGGAACGATCTCCGCGGCTATCGCGGCCGCGGCCCGATCCGCAGTCTGCGCGGTTGGGACGGCGTCCTCGAGGATCGCCTCGGCCGCCCGTGCCCGCATGGGGACCGGTGCGACCGAGCCGACGGCCACCCGGACGTCGCGCCACACGGACGGAGCGCCCGCATCGGGCGCAGTTCCGGCACCTTCCGCCTCCCGCCACGAGACCGCCATGACCACCTTCGAGATGGCCAGCGCGCGCCGCGTTCCAACCTTGCGGAAACGAACCCGGCGGGCGGCCGGCAGCGGGATCTCGACGCGGACGATCAGCTCGCCGGCGCCTCGGCCAGTGGCGCGGTAACCCGTGAAGAACTCCGACGCCGGAACCGCTCGCTCGCCGCGCGGGCCCCCGAGAACGATCTCGGCGTCCGTCGCGAGAAGAACCGGGAGCGAATCGCCGGCCGGCGAGGCGTTGGCGATGTTCCCGCCCAGAGTGCCGCGGTTCTGGATCTGCAAGCCGCCGATGGTCGCCGCCACCTCCGCCAGGACGGGAAGGTGGTCCGACACGAGACGCGATCGGCGCATCTCGGCGAACGTCGTCGTCGCCCCGATCACGAGGCAGCCACGCTCGACGCGGATGCCTCGCAGTTCATCGATGTCCGTGAGATCCAGCAGCCGCTGCCCATCGGCGTGAGTGGCGCCGGCCAGCTCGACCATGACGTCGGTCCCGCCGGCGATCGGTCGCCACGCCCCGTCGGCCAGCAGCGCGTATGCCTCGGCGAGCGTGCCCGGTCGCACCAGGGCGGCGCCAACGCGCACGTCCGATCCGGCTTCGATCTCCGAACGGATCCCCAAAGCCGCAATCTCGCGCGAAACCGCCGGCTGACCGCCCGCAATCTCGCGGGGTCGCTTCGCGGCGGCGTTCGTGATGGCGTCGACGACACGCGTGTAGCCGGTGCAGCGGCAAAGATTGCCCGCGATCGCTTCGCGGACCGCGGTGTCCGTAGCTTCAACGCCACCGTCCAGGAAAGCGCGCGCCGACATCAGGATCCCGGGCGTGCATATGCCGCACTGGACCCCGCCCGAATCGATGAAGGCAGCCTGGACCGGATCGAGCCGCGCATCGCGGGCGAGCCCTTCGACCGTGGTGATCGACCGGCCCTCGACCTGGCCAACGGGGACCAGGCAGCTATTCACCGGCTGCCCGTCGAGGAGCACGGTGCACGCGCCGCACTCACCCTCGCCGCAGCCCTCCTTGGCGCCCGTCAAGCCCAGCTCGATGCGGAGCACGTCCAGCAGGCGCGTGCCGCCGGGAACGGCGACCTCGACCGCGGCCCCGTTGACGGTCAGGTGAGTGGATCGGGCGGGGGCGACGAGCGTCATGTCGAGGCCTCCTCTCGGTCGGCGTCGAGGGCCGCCAGTATTCGCTCGGGCGTGGCCGGCAGCTCGTCGATCCAGACGCCGGTCGCATCGGCGATCGCGGCGACGACCGCCGGGGCGGCCAGGTCCATCGGTAGCTCGCCCAGGCCCTTGGCGCCGTGCGGAGCGTTCGAGAACGGGTTCTCGAGAAGCACCGCGGTGATCCTCGGGGCGTCCTGCGCGGTCGGGATCAGGTAGGTTGCGAGCCTGTCGTTGACGAACCGGCCGCCCTCGACCTTCATCTCTTCGATGGTCGCGTAGCCGACGCCCTGGAGAGTGCCGCCCTCCACCTGTCCAGCGGCCATCAACGGGTTGACGACCGTGCCGCAGTCGTCGGCCGAGACCACGTGCCGTACCGCTACCTCGCCAGTGTCGAGGTCAACCTCCACTTCGGCGGTGGTGGCTGCCCAGCTGAAGCACGGGTAGGCGTCGCCGACGTAGGTGGTCTCGTCCCAGACGATGTCGGGGTATCCGTCGAACCGTTCATCGAACCGGAGGCCGCCGTTGCCGCGCGCGTCGGCGGAGTACGTGGCGGGGAAGGGGCCGCCTGCACGTTCCTCGACCGCCGCCCGGAGACGATCGGCCGCGGTGGCAAGCAGCCCGCCGACCACCATGGTGGTGCGGGAGGCGACGGTCGGCCCGCTGTTGGGGACGACCGAGGTATCCTGCCGGGCGACCTCGACCTCTCCGAGAGGAATCCCGAGCCGCTGGGCCGCGATCTGGGCAAGGACGGTCCGCATCCCCTGGCCCATCTCGGTCGAGTCGACGAGGACCCGGATCCGGCCCTCGGCCGTCAGCTCCACCGCGGCGACGCTGGCCAGGTATTTCTCACCGCCGCCGGTGAAGCCCGCGCCGTGCCAGCCCATCGCCAGCCCGATCCCCCGGACCGTCCGTCCGCCGTCGATCGATCGGGCCGCCGCGAAGACCCGACGTTGAGCCTCGAAATCGGCGGCCCGCGCGGCGGCCCGGAGCGTGTCGAGCGCGGACACGCTCTCGCGGAGCTCCTGGTTGGTCGGCGTCCGGTCTCCGAGTCGATACGCCCAGCGCTCGCGCAGCTCCACGGGCGAGATGCCCAGCTTCTCGGCGACGCGATCGGCCTGCAACTCGGCGGCGAACTCGGCCTGCGGGGCCCCGAAGCCCCGGAACGCCCCGGTGGGCGGGGTGTTGGTCCGGACCGCTCGCGAGCGGATGCGGACGTTCGGGCAGGCGTAGGGCCCGCCGGAGTGCAGCGTGCCGCGCGAGAGCACCACCGCCGAGAGCGTCTTGTAGGCGCCGGCGTCGAACGTGATGTCGATGTCCTGGGCGACAAGGCGGCCGTCGCGCGTGACCCCGGTGCGGTATCGGATCACCGAGGGATGGCGCTTGGTTGATACGGAGATGTCTTCGCGGCGATCGTAGATCAGCCGGACCGGGCGCCCGACGGCCAGCGCGAGCATGGCTGCGTGGATCGCGGGCCCGGACGGGAACTCCTCCTTGCCCCCGAACGCCCCGCCCGTCTCCTCCTGGACCACGACGCAACGATCGGCGTCGAGCTTGAGTGCCCGCTTCAGCGCGGCGTGGACGTAGTAAGGGCATTGCAGCGACCCGTGCACGGTCACGCCACCGTCGGGCCGCGGGATGGCGATCATCGACTGGGGTTCCAGGTAGATGTGTTCCTGGTGGCCCGTCCGGTACGTCCCCTCGACGACGAGATCGGCCTGCGCGAACCCGGCCTCGACGTCGCCGCGGTCGATGGCGTAGGAGGCGAAGATGTGGTCCGCGGCCAGCATGTCGAGGACCGGCGGCAGCGGGTCGGCGTGGACCCGGATGTGGTCGCGCGCCGCCCGGGCCAGGGCGAGGGTTGGGGCCGCGACCAGCGCCACCGGC
The DNA here is from genome assembly GCA_027364875.1 of Chloroflexota bacterium. Lineage (GTDB taxonomy): Bacteria > Chloroflexota > Limnocylindria > Limnocylindrales > CSP1-4 > Fen-1039. The sequence continues at coordinate 32,971 of DAHXON010000002.1, read as the reverse complement.
TCACCGAAGTGCTGAATCTCGTCGGCGGCGAGGACGGGCTGATCGTCCGCCATGAGGTGGATCACGTTGTCGCCCGGGATGTCGGCGGCGGTGAGGACGACCACCCGGCTCCAATCGAAGCCGGGGTCCCGCTCGATCCCGAGCAGGCGGGCGTGCGGCACGGTGGCTCGGACGGTACAGCCGTGCCATGCCCCCGGGACGACGAGGTCGTCGGTGAAGCGGGCCAGGCCCAGGACCTTGGGCACGGCGTCGACGCGCGGCACGGACCGGGCATCGGCCGCCGGGTCGGCGATCGTCCCGGCCGGGCGGGCGTCCACCTCGGGTGCCGTGCGAGCCATTCGAGTCGGAGCGTGCGTATCCAGGGCAGTCACTCCTCGCGAACGATATGCGTGCCGGCCTCCCCGTGGACGGCTGCCCGCAGGTGCTCGGAATCGGTGATCACGGCCTCGCGGCCACCCCGTTCCAGATACCAGATGCAGGCCTCGATCTTGGGAGCCATGCTCCCGGCGGCGAAGTGGGTCCCCTCCGCGAGGCGGGCCCGCGCCTCCGCCAGCGTGAGGCGGTCGACCCATCGCTGTTCCGGCCTGCCGAAGTCGAGAGCGACCCTGTCGACCGCGGTGGCGATGACGAAGAGGTCGGCGCCGAGCTCGCTGGCGAGCAGAGAGCTGGCATAGTCCTTGTCGATCACTGCCGCGATGCCGTGCAGCATCCCGCGGGCGTCCCCGACCACCGGTATTCCGCCACCGCCGACGGTTATCACGACGAACCCGGCCGACACGAGCGCCCTGACCGCGGGAAGCTCCACGATCCGCTTCGGCAGGGGCGACGCGACCACGACCCGCTTCCCCCGGCCGGCATCCTCCACGACCGTCCATCCGGCGCTGCGGCGCTTCTCAGCCGTTGCGTCGTCGAGGAACGATCCGATCGGCTTGGAGGGAGCGCTGAAGGCGGGGTCCGCCGCATCCACCTCCACCTGGGTCACGACCGTGACGGCCTGGCGATCGAGGCCCCGGCGCGAGAAGTCGTGCCCAAGGGCCTGCTGCAGCTCGTAGCCAATCGCGCCCTGCGTATCGGCCCCACAGACGTCGAGCGGGACCTCGTGGAGCTCGTTCGAGGACAGCTCGGACCGCCTCAGGATGAACCCCACCTGCGGCCCGTTGCCGTGGCCGATCACGACCCGCCAGCCGTCCTCGACGAGGGCGGACAGGTGGTGGCTCGTCTCCTCGAGCGCAGCCATCTGGTCCGGGACGGTCTGGTGCTGCCTGTCGCGGATGAGCGCATTGCCGCCGATCGCGACCACCATGAGGGGGCCTGTCATCTCGTCCCTCCGGCGCAAGCGGTCCGTGTTATTCGGTTGTGGAGGCGTCCCTCCCGGGCGATGTGTCTCAGCGCATCGTCAGGGCCATGACGGCCTTCTGGACGTGGAGGCGGTTCTCCGCCTCATCGTAGACCACCGAGTTGGGGCCGTCGATGACCTCGTCGGCCACCTCGATGTTGCGGTCGGCCGGGAGCGGATGCATGAAGATGGCATCGTCCGCGGCCGTTGCCATGCGGCGAGCGTCGGTGATCCAGTCGGTGTACTTGCGGCCGATCGATGCCCCCTCGTCGTCATTCTTGGCGACCAGCAGCGGGCCCCAGCTCTTGGCGTAGACGACGTCGACACCGCGGAAGCCCGCGTCGAAGTCGTCCATTGACTCGAGGCTGCCGCCCGACCTGCGCGCGTTCTCGGCGGCTTGGTCGAGGATCTCCGGCATGAGCCTGTACTCGGGTGGATGGACCAGGCGCACGTTCATCCCGGCTCGGGTGGCGGCCAGGACCAGGTCCTGCGGAACGCTGATCGGCTTCTGGTAGCTCGAGGCGTAGGCCCAGCTGACGTCTATGGTGAGCCCGCGCAGGTCTCCCTTCTTCTCACGCATGGTCATCAGGTCGGCGAGGATCTGGTGGGGGTGGAACATGTCGCATTGCATGTTCAAAACCGGGACGCGGCTGGCCGAGGCGACCTCGCGGATGTATTTGTTTCCCTCGCCCCAGGTGACGTGGCGGATGGCGATTCCGTCGTTGTAGCGGCCCAGGATCTCGCCGATCTCCTTGGCAGTGTCGCCGTGGGCGATCTGCGTGGTGCGGCTCTCGATGAACTGGGCGTGGCCGCCGAGCTGGGCCATCCCGGCCTCGAAGGAGGCTCGCGTGCGCGTGCTCGAGAAGAAGAACAGCATCGCCAGGACTCTGTCCCGAAGGTAGGGATGAGGCTTGCCGAGGGCCCGGTCGCGCTTGAGCTCGGCGGCGACCTCGAGGATCGTCTCGACCTCCTCCAGGCTCCACTCCTGGAGTGAGATGAGGTCGCGGCCGCGGAGGCCGGTCTGCATCGCAGTCTCCTTCCCGTCCTACTCGGCGCGGCCGAGAACCAGCGAGAGCAGGGCCATGCGAAGGGCCACGCCGTTGAAAGCCTCGGCCCAGTATCGCTGGTGGCGCGTCTCGTCCACGTCCGGTGTCAGCTCGTCCATGCGCGGCAGCGAGTGCAGCACGATGGAGCTGCGCTTGCCCTTGTCGCGGATCAGCTCGCGCGTGACCTGGTACTGCGGCGGGGTCTTGCCGGTCTCGGCGCCGCGCTCCACGCGAGACTGCGTGTAGTCGGCCTGGACGACCGGCTCCATGTAGATGACATCCGCCTCGCCGATCACGTCGCGAACGTCACCGGCCTCGCGATAGTCGACGCTCATCAGGTCCAGGTCGGCCTTGAACTCAGGCTGGAGCGACATCTGCGGCGGTCCGACGACAATCGCGCGCGAGTCGAATTGCGAGAGCGAATACAGCATCGAGTGCATCGTCCGCATCCGCATGTCGCCGACGAGGACGAACGTCAGCCCGTCGAGCGTCCCCTTCTCGAGCAGGATCGTGTAGAGGTCGGTCAGGACCTGGGTGGGGTGCTCGCCCCAGCCGTCGCCGCAGTTGATGACCGGGACGGACGACCAGCGCGCGGCCTCGTGCGGCGCCCCCTGCTGGTGGTGGCGGATCGCGATCACGTCCGCGTAGTACTCGAGCATGTGGAACGTGTCCTTGATCGACTCCTGGTAGAAGTCGCCGGCCCGCGTCATCTTCGAGTCCGAGAAGCCCAGGACGTGCCCGCCGAGACGGTGCATCGCCGCTTCCGTCGACAGGCGCGTGCGGGTGGAGGGCTGGTAGAACGCGGTCAGGAGCGTCTTCTCCTTCAGCAGGTCCGTATTGCGGCGATCGCGGGCGAACGGGCGCAGGTCGTCGGCGACCTGGAAGACCCGGAAGAACTCGTCGCGGCTGAAATCCTTGAGCGAGAGGATGTCGCGACCGATGAAGCTCCTCATGACCTCTCCTCCCTGGACGGACTTGATGACGGGCCGTCGGCGGCCGTGGACGGGGTTGCGCCGGCGGCGTGGCCCGAGCGGCGCACGCCGGTGAAGAGCACCGCGACTGTCTCGGCGGGATCGATGGCCCCGTCCCGCTGCATCGCGAGCAGGCCGGCAAGGCCGGCCGAGCCAGTGTGATCGACGTCGATGCCGGTGGTCGAGACGGCGAGGTCGTTGGCCTCGGCGAGAGTCGCTTCGTCCACGACGACCGGCGAGCCGCCCGTTTCGAGCATCGCCCGGACCACCGCCAGCCAGTCGTAGGTCTCGTCGTCGAGGATCCCGTGGGCGATGCTCTGTGGCTCCGATTCCCACGCCCACATGAAAGCCGACCGGTGCCGCGCGGCATAGGCCAGGGCAGCGGCCGGCGTTTCGCCGGCTCGAACACGCGCCGCCACGTGCTCGTAGGCGCGTTCCAGCGGGTGGGCACCGTGTGTCTGCACCGCGTGGAAGCGGCCGGGCCCCACCGCCGCGCCCAGCGCCCGCGCCTCGGCGAGACCGCCACCCACGGCGGCGGCGAGGGCGCCACCGCCGACCTGGACGAAGACCCGGTCGAGCCGGGCCCCACCGGTCTCGAGCCCCGCGGCCATCTCCCAGCCCATCGTCTCGCCTCCCTGGACGGCGAAGCCGTTCAGGTTTCCCTGGCAGGTGAACGGCAGGGCGCCCTCCGCCACTGCGGCGAGCAGTCGGTTGTAGGTGGGATCGCCGCCGACCCCGGGCCTGCGCTCGCAGACCTCGAGGCGGGCTCCGAGTTCGCGCAGCCGTGCCACGACGGCAGGGTCCGCGTCCGGGGGAATGAAGACGTCGAGTGGTCGGTTGGCGGCTCGGGCCACGACCGCCGCGGCCAGCGCCGCGTTGCCGCAGCTGGCCACGGCGAAAGGCGGCGGGGTGCCGGGCGCGCCTCCCGGGCCGGGCGCGTCTCCGGGCCCGCCCACACCCCCGGTGCCGGGCGCCCCTCCGTCGGCGCCGCGGCGCGCGGCCTCGGCCACTTCCAGCTCCAGCAGCGTCCCCATCAGGTGGCGCGCCTTGTGTGAGCCCGACACGTTTCCGGTCTCGTCCTTGACCCAGACCCCTCCCCCGCCCGAGAAGCCGAGGCGATCGCTCAGCTCTGCGGCGCGGAAGAACGGCGTGACCCGGAAGCCGTGCCCGTCGACGGCGGCCACGGCCTCGTCCAGCCGTTCGACCAGGGCGATGTAGTCGGCATCGCTCCAGCCGAGACCGCGCGCCGCATGCCATGCATGGAAAAGGGTCCGGTGGCGCACGAACGGGCTCGGCTCGTCACCACGCGGGAATGCGAGCGCGGCCGTGTCGAGCATGCGGACGAGCACGTGGTCGACGTCGTCGCCTTCGGTGGAGGCGGGGCAACGCAGCGGTACCGGCTCGCCGGGCGCGAGTCGGTGGCCGCAGCCCGAGCACTCGAACCAGGCGGCTCGGCCTTCGGCCCGCGCGAGCACGGGCTCCGCCGGGGTTTCGGCCTTCACGACGCCGCCCGCACGCGAGCGTTGAACTCGCCGATCAGCTCGTCCCAGGCCGCCGGCAGGACGCGCAGGCCGTCCCAGAAGTCCTGGCTCCGACGTGCCTCGAAGGCCGCGAGATCGACGCCCTGCTGCTCGACCCAGGTGTAGTAGCCCAGGTTGAATATCCGCTCACGCTCCTCGCGGCCCAGCTCGAGCAGGTCATCCGTGCCGGCGCCCAGCATGTGCTGCCCGAACGTCTCGGCGGCCGAGGTGGCGGTAAACTCGCCGGGGAAATCGCGGGCGACGATCCGAGATACCTCGGACCGGTACATCGCGGCGCCGTCGGTGGCGACGGTGATGACCACGTCGTCGGGCCCCAGCTGCAGCCGCTTCGCCGCCTTGACCGCCAGCAGAACGTTGCAGATCGACGAGATGCCGAAGGCCGGCAACTCGGCCAGGACCGCCTCGGGGACGTGCCGCTCGGTGGCCAGGAAGCGCAGGCCCGCCTCGGTGTTGAACAGGACGAGCAGGTGGTCGGTGGCACGGTCGGACACATCCACCACGAGGTCCGTGTTCATCACGTTGTGGATGAGCGGTATGTGCTTGTCGCCGATCCCCTGGATGTTGTGCTCGCCGAAGCCGTTCCGGAGCATCGTCGGGCACTCGAGTGCCTCGCCGGCCACGATCTTGGTCGCGTGTCGCTCCTTGAGGTAATCGCCCGCGCCGATCGTCCCCGCCGAGCCGGTCGCGGAGGTGAACGCCGCCAGAGCCAGCCCCGGCTCCGTCTCTCGCACCGCTTCGAAGACCCGCTCGAGGGCACGCCCGGTGACCAGGTAGTGGACCAGGTGGTTCCCGAACTCCGAGAACTGGTTGAGGATGACGTTGGCCGAGTCGCGCTGCAGCTCGGCGCACTTGTCGTAGATCTCCTTGACGTTGCTCTCGGTGCCGGGCGTGCGAATGATGTCGCCCGGGTCGACGACCCAACGCTCCAGCCAGTCGAAGCGCTCGCGGCTCATGCCCTCGGGCAGGACTGCCACTCCGCGGCAGCCCATGATCCGGCTGATCGCCACGCCGCCGCGGCAGTAGTTCCCGGTCGAGGGCCACACGGCGCGCTGCGTCGTGGGATCGAACTGGCCGGTGACGAGCCGCGGGGCAAGGCAGCCGAACGCGGCGAGGACCTTGTGCGCGGCGATCATCGGGAACCGGTCGCCCAGCACCACGACTATCCGGGCGTCGACGCCTGTGAGCTCCCGCGGGAGCACCACGTACTCCGGGATGCGGACCCGGCCCCTTCTGGCGAGGTCGTTGAACCAGTGGACCCGGAACAGGTTCCGCGGATCCGGGGAATCGGGGTCCACCGACGCGAGCGAGGCGACCGTGGAAGCCGGGATGCGCTCCGGATCGGCCAGCTCCGCGAACGTCGGCATGACTATTCCGGTCTCTCGGAACCGGCCCACTGCCCGCTGGTACGCGGCGGCATCGACCAGTTCGCGCTCAAGTCCAGGCAGCTGCATGACCCGCTCCATTCATCGTCTTCGGGACGCGACGCTTGGGAGTGCCACTAGACAGGCACGCGTGGGCGAAGGAGAGACACGCCGTTCGAAATGCCAGGGCGGACAGAATCCGGTTGCGTGGGGAGCCTGCCCGGGAGCAACATCGTTTCATGCTCCCCGTTCCGGCTGGATACACATCGACCCGCTCTGGACGAGACCATGCCGACTGAGTGGGTCGATACTACTCCCACGTCCAGCGCTGGACGTGTCGCGGGCGCGCCTCCGCGCCGGTGCCAGACCCGGCCTCCTCTCGCCACTCCAACCCAACCCCGACGGTCCGCGACCGCCTGAAATCGGAGGAGCGTCCGTCATGCGCTTCACCCTGAACGGCGAACCGGTCGAAGTCGAAGTCGAACCGGGGGAAACGCTTCTCGAGCTTTTCCGCGACCGCCGGGGCCTGCGCTCGATGAAGGAAGGCTGCGCGCCCGAGGGGTCGTGCGGGGCGTGCACGATCCTGATCGACGGCCATGCGGTCGTGTCGTGCACCCACCCGGCCGATCGGCTGGCCGGCCGCGACATCGTGACGCGCGAGGGGCTGGCGCCCGCGGTTCGCGAAGCCTGGGCCGACGCGTTCGTCGCGGCCGGGGCCGTCCAATGCGGCTTCTGCACCCCGGGCATGATCATGAAGGCCGAGGCGCTGATCCGGCGGCTGCCAAATCCGAGCCGAGACGAGATCGCTCACGCCCTGGCCGGGAATCTCTGCCGCTGTACCGGCTACGTCCGGATCGTGGAGGCGATCGAGACGGCGGCCGCGGCCAGGCGGGGAGAGCCTTCCGGCGGCGCGCGTTCGGGCGGGCTGCCCGCCGAGGGCCGCGGCGGCGTGGGGTCGCGGGCGGCGCGCTACGAGGGACGGGAGATCGCCCTGGGCGAGCGGCCCTTCGTCGGAGACATGGTCGTCCCGGGGATGCTCCACGGGGCGCTGCGGCTGGCCGACCATCCGCGTGCCCGCGTCAGGAAGATCGACGTGTCGCGGGCCTCCTCCGTCCCCGGTGTCGTCCGCGTAGTCACGGCAGGCGACGTCCCCGGCCGGCGGCAGCAGGGGCTGATAGTGGCCGACTGGCCGCAGCTGGTGGCCGAGGGCGAGACGACCCGCTGCTCCGGGGATGTGCTGGCCGCCGTCGCGGCCACTTCCCGCAAAGCCGCTCGGATGGCCGCCGAGCTCGTGGACGTGGAGTACGAGGTCCTCGAGCCTGTGACGGATCCCTTCGCCGCCCTCGAGCCGGGTGCGCCGGCTATCCACCCGGACGGCAATCTGCTCTCGCGGTCGACCGTGCGGCGCGGCGACGTCGACGCGGCCCTGGCGGGAGCCGCCCACGTGGTCACCGACACGTTCCGCACCCAGACCATCGAGCACGCCTTCCTGGAGCCCGAGGCCTGTCTCGCCGAGCCGGGCCGGCCGGACGTGGACGGGTATTCGGTGCGCGTCTGGTCGCAGGGCCAGGGAGCATGGGAGGACCGGCGCCAGATCGCCTCGTTCCTGGGCCTGCCGGACCGCGGCGTGCGGGTGACCCAGGTCCCAACCGGAGGCGGGTTCGGCGGCAAGGAGGATCTGAGCGTCCAGGCCCAGACCGCCCTGCTGGCCACGCTCACCGGGCGGCCGGTGCTGCTGCACCTGTCACGGCGGGAGAGCATCCGCGTCCATCCCAAGCGCCACGCGATGACGATGGACTACACGGTTGGCTGCGACGCCGAGGGGCATCTCGTCGCGGTTCGCGCCCGCATCGTCGGCGACACCGGCGCCTACGCCAGCGTCGGAGCCAAGGTTTTGGAGCGGGCCGCCGGGCACGCCTGCGGCCCGTACAGGGTCGCCAACGTGGACGTCGAGGCCCTCGCCGTCTACACCAACAACCCGCCGGCCGGGGCCATGCGCGGCTTCGGAGTGGTCCAGGTCGACTTCGCGCTGGAAGGGATGCTCGACCGGCTTGCCCCGATGATCGGGATCGACGGCTGGGAGATGCGCTGGCGGAATGCCCTGGAGGCCGGCGACCGGTTCGGCACGGGGCAGAAGCTCGGGCCCGGGGTCGGCGTGAAGCGATGCCTGCTCGCCGTACGCGATGCCTACCGTTCGGCTCGCTATGCGGGGATCGCCTGCGCGGCCAAGAACGTGGGCCTGGGCAACGGCGTCGTCGAGCGGGGTCGGGCGGTCCTGCGCCCCGAGGCGGACGGCACCGTGACACTGTTCCACTCGTGGTCGGAGATGGGCCAGGGGGCCAACACCGTCCTGCGCCAGATCGCGGCCGAGGGGCTCGGCATCTACGTGGATCGCATCCGGACCGTCGTGGACACCGAGCGCGAGCTCGACACTCTCGAGACGACCGCCTCGCGGGCGACGACTCTCGGCGGCCGGGCCGTCATCGCGGCGGCTCTAGGTCTCCGAGAGGCCCTCGGCGAAGGACGTCTCGAGGACCTCGCGGGGCGGGAGTTCCCGGGCGAGTTCGTGGTGGACTGGACCACGCCCAACGAGTCGGACGAACCGGTCACCCATTTCGCCTACGGCTGGGCCGCGCAGGTGGTCATCCTCGACGACCAGGGGCATCTCGCCCGCGTGGTCGCCGCTCAGGACGTGGGGCGGGCGATCAACCCGACCGCGATGGAGGGCCAGGTGGAGGGTGGTGTCCACATGGGCCTCGGCTATGCCCTGACCGAGGAGCTGGTGCTGCGTGGCGGCGTCCCGGTCACCGACACGCTGAAGTCGCTCGGAATGATCGCGCCGTTGGGGATGCCGCCGGTCGAGACGATCCTGGTCGAGGAACCCCAGCCCGAAGGACCGTACGGGGCCAAGGGGGCGGGCGAGGCGGTGCTGGTGCCGACGCCGGCCGCCGTCGCCGGCGCGCTCTACGCCTTCGACGGGATCAGGCGGACCCGCCTCCCGATGCGGGATTCGCCGGCGGGCCCG
>DAHXON010000002.1:0-23681 GCA_027364875.1 Chloroflexota bacterium | reverse complement strand
CCCCCGCGCCCCACCTCTTCCACGCGCTCGAGCACAGCCACGCGGCCGTCCACGCCGGGGAGGCGTGACATGCCGGCCGTGACGCCGGGCCTGGTCTGCGCCCACCACCACCTCTATTCGGCGCTGGCCCGCGGAATGCCGGCGCCACCCCGCACCCCAACCGACTTCGCGGAGATCCTCGAGCTGGTGTGGTGGCGCCTCGACTCGGCGCTGGACCTGGAGATGATCCGCTGGTCGGCGATGCTCGGAGCCCTCGAGGCGCTCGAGAGCGGCACCACCGCGATCGTCGACCACCACGAGTCGCCCAACGCCATCGAGGGTAGCCTGGACGCGATCGCCACGGCCTGCGCCGAGGTCGGCATCCGGGTGGTGCCGGCGTACGGAGTCACGGACCGCCACGGCCACGACGCGGCCCGCCGCGGCCTGGCCGAGAACGAGCGTTTCATCCGCGCTGGGGGGCGCGGGCTTGTGGGGATCCACGCCTCATTCACGTGCACCGACGAAACCCTGCGCGAGGCCGCGGAGCTGGCCGCGGACCTTGGCGTCGGCGTCCATGTCCACGTCTGCGAGGGAACGATCGACGCCGACGCGCCCCGGCGGCTGGCCGGACTCAGCCGCGACGACTGGCTGCTGGCCCACTGCGTCAACCTGCCGACCGACCACCCGCTCCGCGGCACGATCCTCCACAATCCGCTCTCCAATCTGAACAACGCCGTCGGCTACGCGAACCCGGCCCGGTTCGCCAACCCGGTCGCGCTCGGCACGGACGGGATAGGCGGCAACGTGCTGGAGTCTTTCCGGCTCGCCTACGCGATGGAGCGCTCGGTCGACGTGACCTGCGGCCCGGACACCGCCTGGGCCTGGCTCGAGCGGGGCTGGGAGGTGGTCCCGGAAGCTCGCGAGGACGAGGTGACCTGGTCGTACGACCCGATGGATCCGTGGCACGTAGCCTTCACGCCGGGGATCAGGCCGCTGCGGGTGACGGTCGGCGGGCAGACGGTACTCGAGGACGGCAAGCCGACCAGGGTCGACGCGGCCGAGATCCGGGCGAAGGCGCGGGAGCAGGCCGTCCGTCTCCACGCCCGGCTGTGATGGCCCGGTGAACAGGATGTCGGACCGTTTTCGCCCCATCTCGATGGAGCAGTTTGCCGCCTGGGCGTTCACAGAGCTGGAGGAGGAGGGCTCGCTCTTCGGCATCCCCCGGTCGGCCTTCTTCGTGCCCCGGCCGGACCACCGCTTCCGGACCCGGGCCTTCGGAGTCGAGATCGAGACCCCGTTCGGGGTCGCGGCGGGCCCGCACACCCAGATCGCTCAGAACATCGTCGCCGCGTGGCTCGCGGGGGCTCGGCTCATCGAGCTCAAGACGGTCCAGACGCTCGACGATCTCGAGATCCACAGGCCGTGCATCGACATTGCCGACGAGGGCTACAACGTGGAGTGGTCGCAGGAGCTGCGGATCGAGCAGTCGTTCGACGAGTACCTGCGGGCCTGGGTGCTGATCCACGCCCTCCACCGCATGCTCGGCCTGCCGGGCGACAGGCCGGGTGTCATCTTCAACATGAGCGTGGGCTACGACCTCGAGGGAATCCGCCAGCCCAACGTCCAGTGGTTCCTCGACTCCATGGCCGACGCCTCGGCCCGGTTGCCGGGCTACATCGACGTCGTCGCCCGGCACTGCCCGGCCGTCCGCGAGATCGAGATCCCGGCCCGCGTTGCCTCATCCGTCACCCTCTCGACGATGCACGGCTGCCCTCCCGGCGAGATAGAGGCGATCGCGCGTTATCTGCTCGAGGAGCGCGGCCTTGACACGCTCGTCAAGTGCAACCCGACGCTGGTCGGGGCGGAGACGGTTCGTCGCATCGTCAACGACGAGCTGGGTTTCGTGGACGTCCCGATCCCCGATTCCGCCTTCGGCCACGACCTTCGCTGGGAGGACGCCGTGCCGATGTTCGGCCGGCTGGCGAAACGGGCCGGGGCGCTCGGTCGAGTCTTCGGCCTCAAGCTCTCCAACACCCTCGAGGTGGACAACTGGCGAGGGACTTTCGTCCGCGACGAGACCATGTACATGTCGGGGCGCCCGCTCCATGCGGTGACGGTGAATCTGGCGGCCAGGCTGGCCGACGAGCTCGGCGGGGAGACGCCCCTCTCGTTCGCGGGCGGCGCCGACTGCTTCAACGTGGCCGACCTGCTGGCCTCGGGCATGCAGACGGTGACGGTCTGCTCGGACCTGCTGCGCAACGGCGGGTACATGCGGCTGCTTCAGTACCCGGAAGCGATCGACGCGGCCTTCGACGCGGCCGGGGCCCACGACATCGCCGACTTCGTCGGCCGCACCGCGGTGGGTCGAGAGGGCTCGGGCGTCGCCGACCTGATCGCGGAGGCGCTCCCGGATCTGGACGCTGGCCGGCGCGAGTCACTCGTGGCCACTCTGCGCGCCACGCCTCCGAACGAGCTCGTGGCCGATCGCGCCGGTGCCTGGGCGCGCGCGCATGGGCTCGGGGCAGATGCCGACGGTCTGGTCGGGCGGGTGATACACGCGCTCGGCCGGGCCAACCTGCGCTCGTACGCTTCGTCCGTCCGGAACGATTGGCGTTACCGCAAGCAGTCGTTCCGGATGGGCGGGACGAAGACGAGCCGGGGCCTCGGCGCGTTCGACTGCATCGCGGCCCCATGCGTCGACACCTGCCCGGTGGACCAGGCCGTGCCGCTGTACATGGCTGCCGTGCGCTCCGGCGAGCTCGGAGAAGCGGTCCGCATTGCCCGGCTCGACAACCCGCTGCCGTCCGTGCTGGGCCGGGTCTGCGACCACCTGTGCGAGAGCACCTGTGTCCGCACGAACCTGGACCAGCCGCTGGCGATCCGCCACGTCAAGCGGTTCATCATGGAGCGCGAGGGTGAGGCGGATGTGGCGACGCCCGCGCGCACGACCTCCGGCGGCCCGCGAGTGGCCGTAGTGGGAGCCGGCCCGGCGGGCCTCGCGGCGGCGCGGGACCTGGCGCGCGAGGGCTTCGCGGTCACGATTCTGGAGAGCGGCCCTCGCGCGGGGGGCATCCCCGGGAGCGTCATCCCGGCCTATCGCCTCCCCCGTGCCGATCTGGACCGCGATCTGGCGGCCCTGGAGCGGCTCGGAGTGGAGATCCGTTGTGGCCAGACCGCAGGCGTGGACTTCACCGTGGAGTCGCTCCGGGCGGGCGGATACGCCGCGGTCTTCGTTGCCATAGGAGCTCAGCGGATGCGCACGCTGGGCCTTCCCGGCGAGGATTGCGCCGGGGTGATCGACGGGATCGAGTTCCTCCGGTCCGTGCGCGAGGGAGGGCAGGCGGCCGTCGGCCCCCGAGTAGGGGTCGTGGGCGGGGGCGACAGCGCCATGGACTGCGTCCGCGCGGCCCTCCGGGTTGGGGCGGGCTCGGTCTCGCTCGTCTACCGCCGAACGATCGACCAGATGCCGGCGGACCCCGAGGAGATCGAGGCCGCCATCGCCGAGGGGGCGCGGATAGTCGAGCTGGCCCGGCCGGAAGGCCTGCGCGTGGAGGACGGCCGGCTGGCTGGGCTCGTCTGCGTCCGGACCGAGTACCGCGGCGAACGGGATGCCGCCGGTCGCAAGGTTCCGGTCGACGTCCCGGGGTCCTCGTTCGAGATCGAGCTGGACACGCTGATCGTGGCGATAGGCCAGCGCCCCGACCTGGCCATGTTCGGCGGTCGCCGGCCCGGTCAGACTCCAGCCGGATTCATCGCGGTCGATCCACTAACGATGCAGACCGACATTCCATGGATCTACGCAGGCGGCGACGTGGCAGGGCGCGGCCCGGCATCGGTCGTGAGCGCGGCAGGCGACGGCAAGCGAGCCGCCGCCGCGATCGCCGCGGCCCTGGGACGCCCGGGGCACTCGAAGGATGGTCGGCGAGCCCCGGTGGACCTCGATGCCCTGCTCGTCCGCCGCGCGCATCGTGAGTTCCGGGTGCCGATCCGGATGGCTCCTCCTGGCAGCCGCCGTGGTTTCGCCGAGACGGTCCTCGGCTACACCGGTGACGAGGCCGTGCGCGAGGCGAGCCGGTGTCTCGACTGCGGGGACCTGTGCAGCCTGTGCGTGAGCGTCTGCCCGAACATGGCGTTGCTGACGTATCGGGTCGAGCCGGTGCGGGTGGAACTGCCCTCGCTGGTCATGGCGAACGGCGAGGTCAGGCCAGCGGGAATGACGCGATTCGTCGTCGATCAGCCATTTCAGGTCGCCGTGCTCGCCGACTTCTGCAACGAGTGCGGCAACTGCGTGACGGCTTGCCCGACCTCGGGCAGCCCCTGGCGGGACAAGCCTCGCCTGTATCTCAACCGCGACGATTTCGAGGCGCAGGACTCCGGCGCCTATCTCCTTCTGGGCGCCGCCGTGATGGAAGGCCGGTTCAACGGCACTACTCATCGTGTGGATATCGGCAGCCGGATCAGCTACCGTTCGCCGACACTGACCGCCAGCCTCGATCCCGCGACCTTTGATCTGCTCGAGGCCACCGCCGTGGAACCCACCGGCTCCTCGATCGCCTCGCTCGAGCCGGCCGCCGTGATGGCGACTCTTCTCGGCGGCCTCTCCCGGTCAAGGCCTCACCTGCTCAGGCTAGGCTGACCTGGCCCCGTGGCGGGTCGTCGCTCGTCGCGGACATTTGAAGCGGCCGGACTTGCCGTACCATCGCGGCCGGAGGTTATGGGCTGCCCATGAATCCGTTCGCGGCCGCGCTACTGTCACTGCTGTTCCCGGGCCTCGGGCAGGCTTCCGTCGGGGCCCGCAGCCGCGCGGCGATCGTGGCGCTCCCCACGCTGGCCGTTCTGGGCGCCTTCGGGCTGGTCTTGTACGTGGACCCGAACTTCTTGCTCGGCTCCACGCCGAACCCGGCGTTGCTCGCGAGCCTGCTCATCCTCGATCTGATGCTGGCCGGCTATCACCTGTGGGCCGTTCTGGACGCGTACGTCCTGGCCCGCAAGGCACGAGGCGATCGTCTCTGGCCGGCCGCTTCCGCGGGAAAGTGGGTTGCCGTTATGAGCATCGGTATCCTCGTGGCGGGCACCGTCGGCGTCCACGCGGTCGCGGCCGAGGCCGGCATCGGCTGGCAGCATGGTCTCAGCTGCAAAGCCGGGTCGACGCCCTGCTGGTTCGACATCTCCTACCCGCAATGCGGCAGCCCATATCCCGAAAACGCCGAGTTCGGCATCGTCGGGGTGAATCACGGCAAAGTCTTCAGCGCCAACCCCTGCCTGAGCGCGGGCGATAGCCCACCCGAGCTCGTCTGGGCCGGCGGAGTGAGAGCGCAGTTCTACGCCAATACCGGCAACCCGGGAGCGGCCCTCTCGGCGAGATGGCCCAACAATCAAGCCTTTCCGCGCCAATGCAACACCTCGGCCGTGCCGGGATCGGACACCGCCGACTGCGCCTACGACTACGGCTGGAACGCGGCGGCGGACTCTTATCGAACGGCGGTCGATGCCTACGTCACCCTTGGCCTGGCCCCGGCGGGCGCGACCAGCACGCCGTCCCCGAACAAGTGGTGGCTCGACGTCGAAACCGTCAACAGCTGGCAGTCGGACACGGCGCTCAACGTCGCGGCCCTCAGCGGCGCGGTCGCGTACCTGCGATCGGTAAGCACGGCCGGCATCGGCTTCTACTCGACGCAGTACCAGTGGAACCAGATAACGGGCGGCACCTCCGAGTTCTCGGCCTACCCGAGCTGGGTGGCGGGTGCCAGTTCCGCCGCCCATGCGATCACTATCTGCGGCGCCAGGGGCTTCACCGGTGGCCGTATCGAGCTGGTCCAGTACAAGGCGGGCGGGTTCGACGCGGACTTTCCGTGTCCGCCTCAAGGCAAGTAGCTAGAGTGGCGCCGGCAGAGGCGGGACGTAGACCCTGATCGCGGCATCGCCGCTGACCGGGCAGCGGTACTCGCACAGCCCGCAGCCGACGCACAGGTCCCGGACCACGCGGGGAAATTGGAGCCGGACCGTGCCTCGCTCGGGGTTCCAGACCTCCTGAACCTCGAGGCGTATCGCCTTGTCGGGCAACGGGCACATCTCCTGACAGACGATGCACGGCTGGCGATCCGACCAGACCAGACAGCGGCTCTCGTCGATGTAGGCCTTGCCGATGACTTGCCGCCGCTTGTCGGCCAGCGTGAGGGCGGGGATGGCCTGCGTCGGGCAGATCTGGCCGCAGGAATTGCAGGAGTAATCGCAGTAGCCCAGGCGGGGTACCAGCAGGGGAGTACCGAGGCCCTGAAATCCGGCCTGAAGAAGGGCGGGCTGGATGGCGCCCGTCGGGCATGCTCCCACGCACGCGTTGCAGCGAGTACAGGACGTCAGGACGACCGCGTCGGCGTTGACCTCCCGCGCTCCCGGCGGTCGAAGCAGGAATGGCGATTGGCGCTTGGAGAGCAGGTCCGTGCGGAAGAGCGCCACACCCACAGCGGCGGCGCCAAGGGACAGGGCGAAGGCACGCCGCGACGGGTCGTATGGGCGACCTTCGGGAAGTGCGACGCTGGGTCGGAAAGCCGTGGCGGCGGGCCGGCAGACCTCCAGGCATTCCATGCAGACGGTGCATTCGGCCGGATCGCTGGCGTAGGCCCTGGCCGGATCGATCGTGCCGGTCGGGCAGGCCCGGACGCAGCGCTGGCAGCGGTTGCAGTCCCCGGACGTCTGCCTGCGGAACAGCGAAACCCGGCTGATCAGCCCGAGCAGGCCGCCCAGCGGGCAGAGATACCGGCACCAGAAGCGTGGGGCTAAGCGGTTCAGCGCAATCAACCCCACGAAGAACGCCGCCAGCAGGAAGGCATCCTGGTACGAGACCGGTTCCACTGGCAGGACCGCCGGCCGGATGACCGAGTCAAGCGACGTCACGGCGCCGTCGAGCCCAAGGTCCCGACCCACCAGATCCTCGAACGCGGTCACCAGCTGGTCGAACGCCGGCCACACGGCGGCCGACAGCGTGCGGAAGAAGATGGTGATGGGATCGAGGAAGACCAGCGTCTGGTTGCCGAGCAGTGCGGCGAACAGCATGACGAGGAGAAGCACGTACTTGGCCTTGCGCCAGCTTTCCGGCACCGCGGGGCCGCTACCGCGCCTGCGCCGAGCCGCCGAAAGGTCGAGCACCGTTCCCAGCGGACACAGCCAGCCGCACCAGACCCGGCCGAACACGAGGGTCAGCACGAGCGTGACGGCAGCGAGCCACGCCCCGACGACGATCCCGCGGCCGGCCAGCGAACCGGTCAGTGCCAGCAGCGGATCCAGACGGATCGGCACGTTGAGCACGTCGCCGGACAAGCGCCCGCTTCGTGCCAGCATGGAGAGGACGACGACTGCGACGACCGCCCCCGCCTGGACGCCCTTCCGGGCGCCGACCCAGGTGATTCGGGCACGCACGCTAGGCCGACACTTCCTTTATCGCGACCTTCGACAGGTCGGCCTGTCCAAGCCCGATCGCCTGCGCGGCGGCGAGGTATCCGAGGTCCTCGGGCTTTATGTCGAGGAATCGGCAGACGTAGGTATCGGCCGCTACGCCGTCCGTGCCGGCCACGACCTTGTCGAGCTTCTTGACCCAGCTCGGGTCGCCGCCCTCGGGTCCGCCCCGCGTCAGGACACGCACGCAATCGACGACCGTCAGGTCCGGTTTGATGAGACTGTAGACATGCGGAATGGTCGTCTCCATGTCGATGTGCATGGCCGCCGGATCGGCCACGAGGCCCATCATGTTCTTCAGCCCGGCGGTCATACGTGCCAGCGCATGGTCCTTCACGAGCGGAACGTTGATCACCACGTCGGCGTTCAGGATGTCCTCGTAGAGCTCGACCTCCGGCAGCCACTTGGAGCCGTCCAGCGTCTTCTTGACGTATCCGCGGCCCGACATCAAGACCATCTGCCCGCCGGCCGCCTCGACCTGCTCGCGGATGCCGCTGGTCTGGTAGGCGTCCTCGGCGCTCCCCGAGAACGGGTTGTCGAACACCTTCACGCTGCTCGCCCCGGCTTCGATGGCCATCTTCACCACCGTTCCCACCACCCATGGGTTGGTGGTGGCCCCCAGGTCGTAGCTGCGGTCGGCGACGCAGATGTTCGGCTTGACGACGACGCTCGCGCCCTTCGGCACGAACCGGCTCATGCCGCCCAGCCCCGCGAGCGCGGCCCGCACGAGGGCCTCCGGCTCACCGTCGCTCGCGACGACCAGATCGGGAAAGCCGGAGGCATTGACCGTCGGGGATTTTGGCGACGTGGCGGCCGTCCCGGGCGGAGTGCTCGCCAGGGAAGCCGGGGTCGGCGTTTGACCCGTCGTTGGTATCGCCGAGGGCACGTACGCGCCCTTGCATGCCTCGAGCACGCCGCCGAGCGCCACGGCGCCGGCCCCGACCGCGGCCAGCCGCAGAAAGGTGCGCCGGGAGAGTCGCGGGCCCACCTCCTCCTCATGCGCGGAATTGCTAGCCCGTTCCTCGTTCATCTCAAGAGCTCCTCGTTCGTTGCCTGATAAACGTCGGCCAGGCGGACGCCGTTCTCGTCGGCCAGCCGGAGACAGTCTTCGTACTCAGGAACGGAAGCAGCGACCGCTCCGTCCAGCAGCTTCCGCTTCACGATCACGGTGCCGTAGCGGGTCTGGACGCGCCGGAACTCCCTGTCCGCGAGATATCGCCGAATGGGCTGAACACGCACCCCGAGCGTGGTGGTCTCTCGCAGGATCAGCTCGGCGAGCGCGGCTTCGTCACGACGACGGGCGACCACGCCGAGCAGCGTTCCGGGACGGTTCTTCTTCATCTGGATCGGCGTCAGAAACACGTCCCTCGCGCCGCCGACGAAGAGCCTCTCCATCACGTAGCCGTACAGCTGGGGATTCATGTCATCGATGTTGGTCTCGATCAAGACCATGGGATCTGCATCCGCAGCCGCCCGACCGTGCCTCCAGGCGGCGTCATCGCCGGACGCGGACCCGGCATCGGCATCGGCATCAACATCGGCATCGGTGTCGGCGGCCGCCTCGCCGACGATCAGGCGCAGCACGTTGGGCCACGGCAAGTCTCTATTTCCGGCGCCGACGCCCACGCTCTGGATCGTGATGTCGGGCGGTTGGAACGTTCCCAGCGCGGCAAGGATGGCCGCTCCCGTCGGGGTCACCAGCTCGACGTTCGCCCTCGACGACACCACTGGCGCCCCTGCCATCCGCAACAACTCGAGCGTGGCCGGCGCCGGCAGCGGCAGCATGCCGTGGCGGCTTTCGACCATGCCCGTGCCGTAGGGAAGCGGGGACGCGTACAGCCGCTCGACCCGCAGCGCGTCGAGGCCGATCGCGGCTCCCACGATGTCCACGATGGAGTCCACAGCCCCAACCTCGTGGAAGTGAACGTGCTCCAGCGGTTCACCGTGGACGCGCGCCTCGGCCTCCGCGAGGGCGGTGAATATCTTCGACGCCGTAGCCTTGACGCTCTCCGAGAGCCGGCTACGAGCCATGATCGCGAGCATGTCGGCCAGGCCGCGCTCCACCTGGGAGTCGGCCGCCACGACCTCGAAGCCGGCGGCGCGCATCGGCCCGCGACGGGTCTCGGTGAGCCGCAATTCCACTTCGTCGGGCAGGCCCAGGCAATCGATGCCGTCGCGGAGAGTCTCCAGGGGCAGGCCGGCGTCGAGGAGCGCGGCGAGGAACATGTCGCCGCTTATCCCGGAGAAACAGTCCGCGTAGGCGATCTTCACGCGTTCACTCCCGGCGTGCGGGCGCCGGCCGGCAGGAGTTCGTTCAGGCTGCCGGGTCGGTACCCGGCCAGGTCCGCCGCGACGCAGGCGAAGCCAAGCCAGCGGAAGAACGCCGCGATCTGGACGTGATGCGAGGCCAGCGCGTCGATGTCATCGGGACTGACCTCGATCATGGCGATCTGGCCGCGGTGGCGGACGCGCACTGTGGAGAAGCCGAGTTCGCGGAGGTACCGCTCGCCCTGCCCGATCTGCCGCAGCCCGTCAATGGTGATCGGCGATCCGTATGGGAAACGCGTCGCGAGACACGGCTCGCTCGGTCGATCCCAGTTGGGCAGGCCGATCGAGCGCGCGAAGGCTCGAACCTCGCGCTTGGTGAACCTCAGCTCCAGCAGCGGACTGCCGACGCCGGCTTCGGCCACGGCGCGGCGCCCGGGGCGATAGTCGCGCAGGTCGTCCACGGTCGAGCCCTCGACGACGGCCGCGTAACCCTGCGCGGTCGCCAGCTCGACGAGCAACCGGAGGAACGTCCGCTTGCACAGATAGCAGCGATCAGGCGGGTTGGCGGTGAAGTCGACGTCGGCAAGCTGGTCGAGATCGATCATCCGCAGCGGGAATCCCACCTCGGCGGCAACTGCCAGCGCCCAGTCCACGTCTGTCGGTGACTCGACCGGCGTGCGCACCATCGCGGCCACCATTCGATCGCCCAGCGCGTGCCACGCGGCCGTGGCCAGCAGGCTGCTGTCCACCCCGCCGGAGAAGGCGACCACCACGGAGCCGGATGCGCCGAGACGCTGGACGAGCGCGTTCCAGCGCGGCCGAAGCTCGGGCGAGAGACCTCGCAGGTGCGCGGCGGCGTCCATCAGCCGGCCAGTCGATTGATGTTGCCGGCGAGGCAGCCGGCGCCGAAGCCGTTGTCGATGTTGACGACGCCGACTCCCGTGGCACAGGAGTTGAGCATGGTCAGGAGCGCGGCCAACCCGCCAAAGCTGGCGCCGTATCCGACGCTCGTTGGCACGGCGATCACGGGCACGGACACGAGGCCGCCGATCACGCTCGGCAGCGCGCCGTCCATGCCCGCCACGGCGACCACCACCCGCGCGCTCCACAGCAGATCCGCCCGATCGAACAGGCGGTGGATGCCGGCCACGCCGACGTCGTACAGACGCTCGACCGAGTTGCCCATCAGCTCGGCCGTGATCGCGGCCTCCTCCGCGACCGGCAGATCTGCCGTGCCGGCGCTCGCGATCAGGATCCCGGGCTTCGGGTCCGCCGCGGGCGTCCGTTCCAGGACGAGCACTCGGGCAAGCTCGTGGTACTTCAGCTCCGGAAGATCCTCGAGGACGGCTTTGGCCATGCCAGGATCGACCCGAGTGATCAGCAGTCTGTCGTTGGCTTCGGCGAGGCTGCGGGCGATTGCGATCACCTGCTCGGGCCGCTTGCCCTGGGCGAAAATGACTTCCGGGAGTCCATTTCGCAGCGCTCGGTGATGGTCGACCCGGGCAAAGCCCATGTCCTGATAGGGAAGGCAGCGAAGGTCCTCGACGGCGGCCTCGACCTCGACCTCGCCCGCGCGCACCCGCTCGAGCAGGAGCTTTATGCGTTCTGCGTTGAGACCGCCGCGATGCGGCCCCGAACGCTGATCAGCCACGTGTCTGAACCTCGCCTCGTACGCCGGCCCAAGTCAAGCACCCCCGCTCACACCGATGAAGGCACGCTTCATAGGGGTACTGCCAGGGCCTCCCTCGGACGCACAAAAGGCGTACTGTCTGCCGCATGAGCACCGCGAGCGAGATCCGCGAGTTCCTGATCTCCCGCCGCGCCAGGCTCACGCCGACCCTGGCCGGGCTGCCCCCAGGCGGCCGCGCGCGGCGGGTCAAGGGCCTGCGCCGCGAAGAAGTCGCCGTGCTGGCCGACATCAGCGTCGAGTACTACACCCGCCTCGAGCGGGGCAATGCCGCCGGTGTCTCCTGCGACGTCCTGGATGCCGTTGGCCGGGCCCTCCAGCTCGACGAAGCCGAGCGCTCCTACCTCGCCGACCTCGTCCGCGCGTCCAACGTCACGGCCCCGCATCGATCGTATGCCGTGTCACAGGTCCGTCCCGCGGTCAAACGGATCGTCGATGCGATCACGGACGCGCCGGCGTTCGTCCGCAACGGGCGGTTCGACATCCTGTATGCGAACCCCCTCGCCGAAGCGCTCTACTCGGAGCTGTTCGCCGAACCGGCGCGGCCGGTCAATTCCGCCCGCTTCATCTTCCTATCCAGACGGGCACGAACCTTCTATGGAGACTGGGAGACCGTGGCGCGGGAGGTGGTGGCGGCGCTCCACGGCGAGGCGGGCCGGAATCCCTTCGGCGAGGAGCTCTCGAGTCTCATCGGTCTTCTGTCAACGCAGAGCGAGGAGTTCCGGGTCCTCTGGGCGAGCCATGACGTCCGCTTCCATCGCAGCGGCATCAAGCGCTTCCACCATCCGCTAGTCGGCGACATCGCGCTCTCGTATGAAGTGCTGGACCTCTCGGCCGATCCGGGCCTCATGATCCTCGCGTATTCGGCCGAGCCGGGGTCTCGTTCGGAAGCCGCTCTCCGCGAGCTAGCAGGCTGGACGGCCACGCGCACGAGGCTCACGGCCGCGGAGGCGGCGACCTCCTAGTCGGCCCGGTTGCCGAGCGCCAGGCCGGCCGCAAGTCCGATCATCACGCAGCTGCGGCCGGCGCCCAGAGACCCCCGCGAAGTTGAGCTTGGGCGGAAGCGGAGCTGGGCCGGCGCCCGAGGTGACGCTCCGAGGAGCATCAGATGGGCGCCGGCCAAGTCGTGCCGCCAGAGTTCTAGGGGATGACGAAGTAGCCCGACACGTCGAAGAGGACCTGGGCCGTTGGAGTGAGGGGCACAGGCGCGGCGT
Organism: Chloroflexota bacterium; assembly: GCA_027364875.1. Taxonomy (GTDB): domain Bacteria; phylum Chloroflexota; class Limnocylindria; order Limnocylindrales; family CSP1-4; genus Fen-1039. Next base: position 11,081 of record DAHXON010000002.1, on the reverse strand, counting down.
AGGTCACGTCGAGCTGGCCGCTGGCGCTGAGCATGACCGCGACCGCGTTCGCCCGGTCGTCATTGAGCGGGAAGTTGAGGTTGGAGCTGGTCGGGTCGTTGACCGGGGCAGGGCCGACGTACAGGAAGCCGAGGCTCGTCTGCTGGGTCACGGTCAGGTTGCCGGTCACGGCCGTGGCGCCGGTCGGAACCACGCCGCCGGTCACCTGGAAGCCCTGGGCCACGTGGGAGTGGAAGACGCCGAGGCCGCCGGTGCCGTTGCGGGTATCGAGGAGCCGCGTCGGGGTGAGCGGATGGTATGTGTCGCCGGAGCTGACGCCGAGCACTCCGGTGACGCTGAGCGTGGCGGTCCCAGTCGCGGAGCCGTCCTTGCCGGTCACCATGTGATCGCCCGCCGTCGAGGCGGAGCACGAGTTGGCCGAGCAGGTGCCGCCGACGATGCTGAACGTCGTAGCGGACGTCACGTCGCCGATGACGTTGTTGGCCGCATCGTATCCGGTGGCGGTGTAGGCCTGTGCCACGTTCGGGTTGACTGTTGAGGTGGCCGGGCTCAGCACCAGATGGTTGAGCGGGCCCACAGGCGAGGCGCTATAGGTATCACTCGCCGACACGGTTGCGGCAGTTGTCGCGTTGGCCGCGGTGATCGTGTCAGTACCGACCGGCGTCGTACTCGATGCCGTGTAGGTGATCACCACCTGACCCGAGCCGTCGGTCTTGGTCTGGATCGGCGTGGCCGAGAGGGCCCTGGTGCCGACCGAGGCCGATCCACCGTTGGTCGCGGGCACGAAGGTGAGGAATAGAGCCTGGCCGGCGACGGGATTGCCCGTCGCATCTTTGGCGGCCAGTGTGAGCACCACGACCTGCCCGGCCGTCAGCGACCCACCTGCGGCGATCGGGCTCGGCGAGAACGAAAGCGAAGCCAGCTTTCCGAATGAGTAGCTATCGGTTCGCTTGCTGCCCGTCTGCGTCTGCTGGGCGACGATCGTGTCGGTTCCCGTCGTTGGCAGCACCGCCGGGGCCTGGTAGGTGACCGTGAGCTGGCCGGTCGTCCCCACCACGAAGGCCGTTGGCGTGGAAGTCAGCGGAGTCGTGCCCACGGCAGCCGATCCGCCGCCCGTGGCGGGAACGAACGACAGGTACACCGTCGCGCCCGGGATGGGAAGCGCCGATGCGTTCTCCGCCGTCAGCGTGATTGGCACCGTGGCGCTGGCGGCCAATGAAGCAGGCGCCGCGATCGGGTCGGGCGACATCACGTAGCTGATCGGCGCGGCGAATTCGTACGAATCCGTCGCCGAGATCGTCGGGAGCGACTTGGCGTCGGCTGCCTTGATCGTGTCGCGCCCGCTAGCAGGTAAGACCGCAGGGGCGGTATACGTGACCGTCAGCGTGCCCGTCGTGGCCGTGAACGCAACCGGGGTCTTGCTCAGGGCCGTCGTCCCGACTGTCGCGGTTCCGCCGCCGACAGCCTGGGTGAACGACAGGTAGACGACCGCGCCCGGTACGAGGGTGTTGGTCGAGGTCTCGGCCGAGACCGTGATCGATACGGTTCCGCCGGCGGCGAGCGAGGCCGGTGCGGCGATGGGCGACGGCGACATCGCATACAGCGAGACGGCGCCGGTCGCGGCGAATGCGGCCGGTGGCAGCGTGGCCGCCAGGAGCAAGCCTACGACGCCAACGCCAATTCTCTTGACTACGCGGCCTATCGGAGTGGTCATCTCTCAACCTCAGGGGAGCATCGAACAAGGGGACGCAAGGGCTCCATGCCCGTCGACCCGTACGGGCCGAGCCAACAGGCTCACGGTAGGAGTGGCTGCCATCAATGGTCGTTCCGCAGCCAGATCGCGTCGTCGCGGGCAGCGTGACCGGAGCAGCGTGCGCCCCCTGTTCGAGTGGGCTCTGTCGCCACTGAAACGGGGAGTCGCGGCCGGCGGGGCGTGCCACACCGAGCCGGCGCCAGAAATCTCAGAGGACCCTTCTTACATGCAGCTTGCATTCGAGGGCGCTAGCCGAGTAGAGCGCGTCGACCGCCTCGACTACGGTGCGACTGACTCGCCCGGACCGACAGCGGTGTCGGGAGGCATCGAAAGGGGGTTCCACCGGTGAACGCGGAATCGTGGGTCGATCGCCTGGCCGGCCGCCCGGCCGTCTTGCGCGCCGTCGCCCTCATCCTGTGCGCGGCGTGTGCGCTCGTGTACGCGGCGATTGGCCTCGGCCTCATCTACCAGCAGCGCCCGGATGGAATGCGGCCGTGGGTCTTCGGCTACTCGGCGGCCTCGGCGTTCGCCCTGGGAGTGGTGCTGCTGCTCACCAGGCCGGGCCGCATCGTCTGGATTCTCGGGTCGGCGTTCATGATCCTCGTGATCGTCGCCTACGTCCTCGTGGCGCCGTCCAGGCAGCCGTCGTTCGAGATCTGGGGCATCTCGCTCAAGATCGCCCAGCTCCTGATCCTCGCCTCGCTGGTGGGTCTGCTGGTCCACGATCGAAAGGTCCGGGTTGCGGCGGCATGATGACGTGAGGCGGGGCCGTCCGGCCGAAGCTGCCGGATCCCGAGCATCCTATTGACATCCGATCGAAAGCCATCGAAACTCGATAGATGAACCTGGCGCGACGACTTCTCCGCGTCGTTCTTGTCGTCCTCCTGCTCGGATCCGTGCTCGCGCAGGTGCTCCTGCCCGTGTTCGCGTTCCAGGAAGGGAGGATCTTCCCCGAAGTCGAGTACCTCGTCGTTCCGTACTCGGTGGCCGCCATCCTCTTCATCGCATGCGGTCAGGTAACGCTGCTCGTCGTCTGGCGGCTGCTGTCCATGGTCGACGGTGGCGTCATCTTCACCGGCCGTGCCCTGCGCTGGGTCGACGTCATCACGGCTTCTGCGGCGGTCGCCACGATTCTGGGCGCAGGCGTCTGGGTACACATGATCGGCTTCGTCCCCGGCGGCGGCGGACCAATGCTCTACTACCTGGCCGTCTGCGTCGCCGGCGCTCTGGCGTTCACCCTCCTCATGGTTGTCATGCGGGGCGTGCTCGAGTCGGCGATCGCCGACCGGACCGAGCTCGACGCGGTGATCTGATGGCCGTGATCGTTGAGCTCGACGTCATGCTCGCCCGACGCAAAATGTCCGTGGGCGACTTTGCCAACGCCGTCGGCATCACCCCGGCGAACGTCGCTGTTCTCAAGAACGGGCGCGCCCGAGCCATCCGGTTCACCACCCTGGACTCAATCTGCCGGGTGCTCGATTGCCAGCCGGGTGACATCCTCCGGTCGACCGCCGACCCGCCAGCGTAGCGGGAACACGATCGTTTCCTGCCGCGAGGGGCGCATCGTCAGTTCGAGGGTCGCCCGCCTATCCCGCGCTGAACCTTTCCGGACTCCCGGACGCATACATAGCGTCTGGACGTGGCGACGGGCCGTCGCCGTCAGCATGGAGGGGTCCGATGAGGGTCGCGGGCAAGCGCCTGGCAGTTGTCCCGTTGTTGGTAATCCTTGGATTGAACCTGGCCGCATGCTCTTCGTCCTCGGCCACGCCGGGGCCGAACGCGATCCTGGCGGCAACTCCCGCGCCGGACAGCAAGGTCCTGGGGGATCTTCCGGTCACGGTCCCTGAACCCGCTGCCACACCGGCCCCCGCATCCGGCGCCACGCCCGGCTCCGACGCCGTGGCGCAGATCCTGATCATCAAGACCGGTCAACTGGAATTGCAGGTTTCCAACCCCGCCGCTTCGGCCAACCAGGTCAACGGCATCGTCGAGGCGGCAGGTGGCTACGTGTCGCAATCGACGCGCTCGGGCGACGGCGACAAGCTCGCCATCGCGGTCACGTATCGAATCCCGGTGGCCAAATGGGATGCCACCCTCGACGCCATCCATGGCGCGAATGGCGGCGGCACGCTCAAGATCGTCAGTGAGCAGATCCAGACGCAGGACGTGACCGCCTCGGCTGTCGACATGGACGCGCACCTGGCCAATCTCCGTGCCACCGAGCAGGCGCTGCTGGGCATCATGACCAGGGCGACGACGATCGCCGACACCCTGTCCGTTCAAGCCCAGCTCACCACTGTTCGGGGTGAGATCGAGGCGCTCCAGGGCCAGAGAAACCGGCTCGGCGACCAGGCGGCGTTCAGCACGCTGGCAGTGCAGTTCGAGGCGGCTCCGGGAACCCAGACCACCACGGCCACGAGCAACTGGAACATAAACGGCACGATCGACGACGCCACCGCCGCCCTGGTCGAGATGGGCCAGGCTCTGGCTTCCCTGGGGGTCTGGCTGATCATCGTCGGACTGCCGGTCGGCTTCGTGCTCTTGATCGTGTTCGTGGTCTATCGCTTCGTTCGCAGAACCTGGGGTCGTCAGGCCGAACCGCCCACGGTTGCCTGATCTCGAGCCGGGCCGAAGGTCGGCGGACGCGAATCTGGAGCGCAAGTCGCGCGTCGCGCACTCGGCCGGCAGGAACGTCCCTCTTACTTCAGCCCGGCGGCGAGGAGGGCGCGCTGATACCACCAGACGTATCCGCCGATGAGCGCCACCAGCGCAAAGCCCCGCAGGAAGCCGACGGGCCCAACGAGCAGCCAGATCATCGCGAGAGCGGCGCAGGGCACGACGACGTCCAGGTTGATGAAGCGGGTCCTGAGTCCCTTGTCCGGGATGAGCAGGTCCTTGACCGCGACCAGAATCGAGCCGGCGAAAGCCATCGCCGTCCATATGAGCAGCAGACCCGTATCGGCAAACGGATCGTTGCGGCTCACCATGTCCTGATAAGTGGAGTAGCCCCACAGGGCGCCGTAGGCGACCGTGTAGCTGAGCAGGGCCATCCGGCGGTGCGTGAAGAGCTGCGGGCGAGTGGTGGCATTCGGTCGCGGCCCGCCAGGGTCCGTGTTGCCTCGCCCGGGACGATCCCCTTCATCCGACGCGTTCATCCGGGCCAGGAGCTCGACACGCCCGGACACGCCGAGCTTGGCGTACGCCGACGAAAGGTGGCTGCGGACCGTTGCCTCGGTGAGGAACAGCCTCCTGGCGATTTCCTTCGCCGATACGCCCTCGGCGGCCACCTCTAGGACGTCTTCCTCGCGAGGCGATAGCACCGAGTAGTCGAGCTTCAACGACGGTTCGTGCGCATTCATGGGCCTATCGTGAGGACGATCGAGCCCGCCTGTCATCCTTCGAACCATTGAATCCGCCCCCTCCGCGCGCCCGAAACCTCCGGCCGCGCCCCGCGCCGTGGCTCGGCTGGCTAGCCGCCCGCCTGGACGCCGATGATGCTGCCGACGGCAAAGGTGACGGCCGCCGCGGCCGCGCCGAGGAAGACCTGCCGGACGCTCGCATAGAGCGGCGGGCGGTGGGTCAGGCGGCTGATGCCGAAGCCGAGCAGCGCGAGCGCCGCCAGGCTCAGGCCAAGGCTCGTCCCGAACGCGGTTCCGCCGGCGAGCAGTACGTACGGGACCAGAGGCACGAGAGCGCCGATCGTGAACGCAACGAACGAGCTTCCTGCCGCGGCCGCGGGCGAGCCGATGGAGCGGGCGTCGAGCCCGACCTCCTCGAAGATGAGGAGCGTGGCTGCATGCTCGGGGTCGGCAAAGACTCGATCCACGAAGTGGGATGCTTCCTCCGCCGTGAACCCGCGCCCCTGGTACACCCTGGTGAGGATCTGACGCTCCTGGTCCGGGGTCTCGCGAATCTGCGCCCGTTCGAAGGCGAGCTGGTGGTCGAGGAGCTCGCGCTGCGATCGGACCGATATGTACTCGCCGACTGCCATCGAGAAAGCCCCCGCGAGCAGACCGGCCACGCCCGCGAGAACGATCACCCCCGCCGCCGGGTTCGCGCCCGCGACGCCCATCACCAGGGCAAGGTTGCTGACCAGCCCGTCATTCGCTCCGAAGACGACCGGACGAAGAACGGCGTTCGCCTGCGTCTCGTGCGGCGAAGCCTCCTTGTCCGGAAGCGGCTTCAGGAACGGTATCCGGTTCCAGAATCGAAGGGATTGCATTGGGCTGCTCCGGGCATACGACTCCGAGAGAGTCTATCCGACGGCGCTGCCCGCCCGGTGGACCCGCCAGCCTGGCGGTGCCAGGCATCGATCGTGACGGCCGCGCGTCGCGTTCAGGGGAGTCGCGGCGAGGTGCCGCGCGGCGTGGCTCAGCGGCTCTGTTGCGCGGGAGGAGCTGGTGGGCCTCGCCGAATCGGCGCCGTGAGCGGCCCATGTACCCTGCCTGATCGACAGCCTGTCGGCTTCGAGAAGGAGGGCTCGTTCCATGGCCAAAGGTCTCGCCTTGCCGGCCGCCGCGGATGCCGTGCGCATCGTGCCGTTGCACATTCCCGACGAGCTCGGGGTTGTTGGCGCGGTGGCCCCGGCCGCTCCGGCGCCCCAGCTGACCTATCACAACGGCCCACTGCTTGCGGCGGTGGAGGTCTTCACGATCTTCTGGGGAGATGCCTGGACGACGGCCAACAAGACTCTCGCCGGCCAGATCAACTCCTTCTTCGACACCATCCTGGTCAGCCCGCTGATCGATCAGCTCGGCGAGTACGGAGTCGCGGGCCAGCCGATCGGCCACGGGAAGCGGATCGGCACGACAACGATCACCTCGCCGAGTCCGGGGCATTCGGTCTCGGACGGGGCGATCCAGCATTTCCTCCAGGCCGAGATCGGTTCGTCGGCGACCTTCCCCAGGCCGACGCCGAACACGCTCTTCTTCATCTACCTCCCGCCGGGCACCTCGGTCGCCCAGGGGGGAGCGCGTTCGTGTCAGGCGTTCTGCGGCTACCACAACGACATCGCCGGTCAGCTCTACTACGCCGTGATGCCGTTTCCTGGATGCAGCGGCTGCACCGGAGGCCTCGGTCAGCTCGACGCCCTGACCTCGACGAGCTCGCACGAGCTCTGCGAAGCGATCACCGACCCGGTACCCGGCCGAGGCTGGTACGACGATGGGGGCAACGCGGAGATCGGCGATTTGTGCGCGTGGAAGACCAAGACGGTCTCGGGAATGACGGTCCAGCTCGAGTGGTCGAACAAGGCCGGGGCCTGCATCTAGCGCGCTTCTCCGCGTGCCTATCCTTCGGCCGCGTTCCGAAGCCTCAGGCAGTGATTGACGCGGAGCAGCCGGAAGCCGCGCTGATCCGACGGCGAAAGCAGCTCGCGACTCCCTGCATCGAGATGAGCTCCGGCTGATCGACCGCGTGGGTCTCCCCCTCGTGGACGATCGTGGCCGACCCGCTTGCGCCAACTCCGGACGCGCTGGGACTGGGCTCTTCCATTGGCGGCATCCGGGAAGTACCGTTGTTCCGGAATGAGGAAGCGAGACCTCGACGCCGCCGCAGCTGCGCTCATCCTGCTTCTGGCAGGATGCACGGGCGGGGGGACCCACGGCTCGAGCATGACTCCCGTCGAGACCGGCCCGATCTCGCATGCCACCGGCCCGACGGACCTCGTAGTCCGGGCGAGCTCCGGCGGGGGCTTGCTACCCGAGAGCCTTCGCCTGGCCGAACTGCCGGATGTGTCCATCTACGGTGACGGCCGGGTCATCTTGCTGGGCTCGCACGCCACCGGACCCCAGGACCCGCTGCTGCCGGAGCTCATCGAAACGCGTGTCACCGCCGATGCCATGGACCTGGTCCTTGCGGCTGCCCGGGACGGAGGTGCGCTGGGGCCCGACCGACGTTACGACCTGCCCGGCGCCTACGACCTCTGGACAGTGGCGTTCGTGGTGACCGCCAACGGGACGACTCACCGCGTGTCCGTGTACGCCCTTGGTTTCGATGGCGAGGACCGGCTCGCGCCACCCGGGGAGATGGACGCACGCCGGAGTCTCGGCACTCTCCACGACCGGCTCCAGAACCTCCGGGCGTGGCTTCCGCAAGGCGCCGTGGCGATCGAATCGACGTACGAGCCGCCCGCAATCCGGGTCTTCATGTCGCGGCTCGTGGACTGGTCCACCGCGGTCGGGAGCGCCACGCCCGCGCCGGCCAGCCCCCGGGCCGATCAGGAGATCCGCAACTGGCCGTTTGGCGAGATCCCCGAGGCGTTCGGCACCGCGATCGGCAAGCAACGACTGTGGTACTGCGCGGTAGTTGGGCCGGACGATGCGGTAGCAATAGGCCTCGATGGAGCCACATGGGATACGAGGTGGCGGGCGGCCGGGAATCTGTATCAGATCGTGGCCAGGCCGCTCTTGCCGGACGAGTCGGGCTGTCCGACCGGTACGTGACAACTCTGGCCGTTCGAGCGCCCCGACCAACGTTTCGAACCACTGCGGCCGGTGGGTATGATTGGCCCGTCCGCGCTACCTGGAGGAGTGGCCGCGGGTTCCTCGGCCAGACGCGAGACGGCGCGGGCTGACTGTCGAAAGGACGGCCTGACGTGCCAACTGCCCAGGTGTCCCGCTCCATACCCAGCCCCCGCTCGCTCAGCAGGCAGAGAAGTCGTCCCCGCCAGGTGATCGCCGCCACCCGGGTAGGGCTCGTTGCCGCGGCTATGGCGCTGGCGGCTGCGGGCTGCGCGAGCGCCGGCACATCACCCGTGCCCACGAGCGGAACCACGTCTCTGGCGACCGCCCGCGAAGCCACGTTGCTACCGACCGCGAGCCAGAGTGGTCGGCCTGACGCCACGGGCACGCCACTCTCCGGTTCGACGGCCCTCGCCGACATTCCGCCCGGACGCGAGATTGCCGAGGGCGGAGGCGGCCCGAAGTCATACACCTTTCGCGAGGAGTGGCGGCGGGCTCGCTCGGTCGCACAGGAGTGGCGCAGCGGCGCGTACCTCGTCTCCGGTGTCGGAAGCTTCGTCAACGACGACGGCGTCCCGAGTTCCTGGACGTTCGATTTCGTCGACAGGGTTAGCCCCGATGCCGTGCTCGTGGTGGAGATAGACCCATGGGGCAAGGTCACCGCGACCCGCGAGATCACGGGCACGGGAGCGAGTTCGCTCGTCGGCCCGAACGCCGGCCGCATACCCTACGCGGTCATCGACAGCGACACCGCGGTCGGGATCGCGAAGGTGCCAATGGATTCGCGCTACGACCTCACGAAGACGAGGGACCCGCGCATCGCCCTCGGCTTCAGTGTCCTTGACGGCAGCGGTCCATATTGGACGTATACGGTCTTCCACGAACCATCGGCCGCATACGTCTCCGCCCGAATCGACGCGTTGACCGGCGCAGTGACGCTGACGGACTGAGCCGTACCCTCCGATGCTGGGGAGAGCTGAGGCTCGTTGGCAACGGCCCGAATCCCTCCGGGTGCGGGATCGCCGCTATGGGCTCAGGTCTTTCGCCCGACGATCCCGAAGTGGTACGGCGGCAGGTCGATCGGGTCTTCGGTCCGAAACCCTTCCTGCCTCATCCACCGCCGGCAGTCCTCCGGCTTCGGACGGATCGGCAGCGACGGGCCGCGTGGCGTGGGGCGATTGCTGACCCAATGCATGACGGCGGCGATCCCTCCGGGGGAGAGGATCCTGAATGACTCGCGAAGCAGCCGGCGCGGTTCGTCGGCGTGGAGGATGTTGAAGAGCATCACGTAACCGACGCTCGCGTCAGGCAGCCCGGTGCCATGCGCGGCGAAGTCCCGGAGGTGTACCTCGACGTTCGTGAGGCCGGCTTCCCCGGCTCTTCGAGCGGTCTCCCGGACCATCTCGGGTTCGATGTCGAAGGCATGGACCGTGCCCTCGATGAGCCCGGCGGCCGGGACGGTGAAGGTCCCGTAGCCGCAGCCGAGATCGACGGCGCTCGACGTCTCGGGCGTCAGGCCGAGGAGCACGAGCGCGCGGGACGGGTCGAAGAATTGCTCCCACATCGACTCATCCGGCATCCCGCTTTCTCGAACCTTCATCTCGATTCCTCCGCGTCCGCGTCGGGCCACCGTTGAGGGTAGTGTCGCCGGTCTGGGATGGTCACGCGCAAACGCGGCAGCCGATCTCACGCGAGGACGACTTCAGGCGAACGTTCGGCCCGGCCCGGCCTGCGCTGGCTGCCTGCGCGTCCGGCCGGAGGGCACTTCACGCACGGAATCAGCTCCGCCGGCACTCGTCACGTCCCGCAAGACGCCGCGCACGACGGGCTCACCAGGGATTCCGGGCCCAATGTCGCCGACATGTGAATTCGGAAAGATGCGCGGCTGGTCGCGGGCGGGCCGGGCCGCCGGCGCTTCGGGAGTCAGGACGACGCCGCTCGCGGAAGGTCGTCGCGGATGATCGTGCCCGCGTGAACGACCAGCTGGATGTTGCGGAGGGCGCGGATGTCGTCGAGGGGATTGCCGGCGACGACCAGGACGTCGGCCGCAAGACCGGGCGTCAGCGTGCCCACCTTGCCCTCGAGACCGCAGACGTGGGCCGCGTTCCGGGTGGAGGCGACGATGAGGTCCATCGGGTCCATGCCGGTCTCGGCCATCTGATCGAACTCGTACGTCGGGATACCGAGAACGGAGCCACCGGCGTAGTCGCTGCCCAGCGCCACCTTCACGTGGAGCTTCACCGCATACATCAGGGCGTCTCGCTGACCCGTGCCACCCGTCCGATCGAGCGCGGTAAAGGTCGGGACGACGTAGACGCCGCCGTCGGCCATCCGCTGCAGGCTTTCGTTCGAAACCGGATCCGTGGGCAGGTGGGCGATGTCGTCCACGCCGGCGTCGAGCAGTCTCTCGAGGAGATCGCCGCGGGTCACGTGGGCGGATACAGGCAACCCGCGGGCGTGTGCCGTCTCGACCGCCACCCTCAGCTCCTCGGCCGTCGGCATGGGCAGGCCGCCCGGGCCGGCCGGCCCGATCGCGATACCGTCGAGGCTGCTTCCCGCAGCTTCCCCGAGGCCGTCTTCCAGGGCGAGTTTGATGCCGTCGACACCCCTGGCGAACTCGTCTTCCACGGCCAGGCGGAATTCCTCGGCCGAGGCGGCGAACCGCTGCCCGAAGCCGCCCGGTACGGCGAGCATGCTGCCGAAGGAGACCAGGCGGGCCAGATGCGGGTCGCCGGAAGTCTTCGCTCGGAATGCCTTGAGGCCGTCGATGTCGGCCGGCGAAGCGCCTTCGTCCCGGACCGTCGTGATGCCGCCCGCCGCCCAGGCGCGCAGGTTCGACTCGGAGAAGCCCTGGTGGACGTGGGTGT
>DAHXON010000029.1:2380-35722 GCA_027364875.1 Chloroflexota bacterium | reverse complement strand
GGATCGTAGGGGCGGACCCTTATGGGAATGGCCTGAGCCGCCGATGGCTCCGGCATGGACTCTGTCCTTTCGGTCGGCTCGTCCCTCGCATCCTTGCGCGCGAGCATGGTCGCCGCGAGCCAGGTCGAATCGGTGCTGTCGACGACGCCACCTTCGGCCTCGGAATACGCGTCCGAGTCGGCCGCCTTCGACGCCCTCGCGAGCAGGGACCCTGCCCAGGGGCAGAAGGCGATCCTGCAACTGATGAGCCACGTCAAGGCCGAGTGCTTCATCTCACTGCTGCAGATCATTGACCCGCTGCCGGACGACGAGCGCGACCGGGCCGAGTACAAGCGCCACTATCGGCAGCTGCGAGAAGTCCTGACGCTCCCGCCGCCGCCTCCGGATCCGCGCCCGCTCCCCGATCCGAGGGATCCGCTCCGGTAGCTCAGCCCGCGGGATCCGCTCCGCGCCGGTCCCCTGCCCCGGAGCCTCGCTACAGCCTCGCCGGATCGTCGAGGTCGGGGTGGAGGCTGTGCTGCAGCGTCATGACGAGGGGATGTACCCACCGCCAGAAGATCAGCAGGGCTATTACCGAGACCACCGGCGCGTAGGAGGGATACAGCACCACGACCGCCAGGGCGAGAGTCAATCCGATGCCGAGCGCGATCGTGAACCACGACCGGCGGGCGCCGAAGCTTTCGCCGAGAACCTCGAGACGGCGCAGGACCGACACGCCGCCGCTCAGAAGGCTCACGGCGATGAGATAGCCGAAGGCGACCTGTCCATGGCCGAGGATCGCGGCCGCGATGGCCAGACAGATGAGCAGCACGGGCGAAGCGGCGATTCGAAGCAGACGCGCGATGGGGTTGAGGTGCTGCTGGGTGGGTTCGGGCGAGGCGGCGGGTCCGTAGGTCCGCTCGAGCTCGGTCTTGACTCGCGTCCGAAGTTCGCTGGTCCGGTTCATTCGATGCCGCTCTTCCGCTGCGTAGTCGATCCAGCTTCGCCGACTCCGGGCATCGAGCCAAGGGCTCGATCGTCATGCCGGACGGATAGCCATTTGCGCCGGGCGCCGGGCTCGACGCCGGACGGCTCCCCCGGCTCAGGCGCCCAGGGGGCGCTCTTCCGGAGGTCTCGCTTCGGGAGGCCGGGCTTCGGGCGGCCGGGCCTCGGGGGCCGCCAGCAGTGAGCCGGCCGGCACGGGCACTTCGGCCTGGTCGTGGGGCCGCTCGTCGCGCCGGTACTGGATCCCGATCACGACCGTGTGGGGCCGTCCGGTGAGCGCCTTGCGGAGCTGCTTGCCGGCCTGGTTGTAGAGGATCCGCTCCCACCAGCTCCGTGGCACGTACTCGGGCACCAGAATGAACGTCATCGGAGCGGCGGCGCCCTTTGGCTGAGCGCCCTGGAGCACGTCCAGGTACGCGACAAGGGGCGCCACGAGGGCGCGGTAGGGCGACTCCACGATCACGAGCGGGACGCTCGCGAACTGGCGCGCCCAGCGGGCCCGGAGCGCCTCACTCGTCTCCTCGCTGTCGGAGATGTAGATCGCCCGGATGTCCGTGGAGATCGACCGGGCGACGTTGAGGGCGTGGACGACGGCCCGGTTGACGCCGCCGATCGGAATGATCACCTGGTTGTGCCGGTGGGGGTCCGGGATCGGGTGCTCCGGCTCCAGCTCGAGCTGCCTGGCGGTTGAGTCGTACTGGCCGCGCACGAAGAGCATCAGTCCAACGAGGATCGGGACCGCGCACAGGACCAGCCAGGCGCCGTCGAAGAACTTCTCGGCCGCGACGATGACGAAGACGGTGAAGGTGAGGAGGGCGCCGAAGCCGTTGATGAGGACCCGGCGCCGCCAGCCCGCACTCCGCAATCGGCGCCAGCGCAGGACCAGGCTGACCTGCGCGAGGGTGAAGCAAACGAACACGCCGACCGAATAGAGCGGGATCAGCCGGTGGACGTTGGCGCCGAAGGCGATGAGCATTGCCACGGCGACGCCGGAGAGGAACGCGATCCCCCACGAGAACGCGAGCCGATCGCCGCGGAAGGCGAACTGGCGGGGCATGTAGCCGTCCTGGGCGAGGATCGCGGCCAGCCTCGGGAAGGCGTTGAAGCTCGTGTTCGCGGCGAGGAACAGGATGAGCGCGGCGCTGCCCTGAAGAACGTAGAAAAGGATGGAGTCGCCAAAAACGGCCGCGGAAACCTGACCGAGGACGGTGGGGCCGAGCTCCATCGCGGGCCTTACTCCGAGCTGCATACCGACGAAGGCGAGCCCGATGAACAGGGTCCCGAGCAAGACCGCCATCGCGACCAGGGTGTTGCTCGCGTTCTTGGGTTCGGGCGGCTTGAACGCGGCCACCCCGTCGGCGATCGCCTCCACTCCCGTCAGCGCGACGGATCCGCCGGCGAAGGCCTTGAGCAGGAGGCTGAGGCCGGCGAGGCCGACGATCGCGTCCGTGCCGGGAGGGATGGCGTAAGGGGGCGCGGGAAGAGGCTGGTGGTCGCCGATCGCGACCCGCACGAGTCCCACCGCGATCGCGAGCAGGGCCGTCGCGATGAAGATGTACGTCGGCAGGGCGAAGATGTTGCCGGACTCCCGGATGCCGCGCAGATTGGCGGTCGTGACCAGGACGACGGCCACGACCGCGAACCCGACCCGATACTGATTCAGCTCGGGGAACGCAACTTCGAGGTTGGCGATCGCCGCGGCGGTCGAAACGGCCGTCATGACGTAGTCGATCATCAGCGCCGCCGCCGCGATCAGGCCGGCGTACATCCCCAGGTTCTCTTTGGCCACGACGTAGGCTCCGCCGCCGCGTGGATAGGCCACGCACAGCTGGCGGTAGCTGAAGGCCACGATCGCGAGCATCAGCGCGATTGCCGCGGCGAAGTAGACGGACAGGAGCAGCGCGCTCAGGCCGGCGAGGATCAGGACCCTCAGGATCTCGTCGACCGCGTATGCCGACGAGGAAATGGCATCGGAGCTGAAGATGGCCAGAGCCTTCTTCTTGGAAAGGCGCTCCTCGATCTCCTGCGCCGTCGCGAGAGGCTTGCCGATGAGAACGGCCTTCGACCGGGCGAGCAGGCGGCCGACCCGGGTCCGCGGTGCGCTGGCCGAGGCTTTGGCCACCATGACGCCCGGGCCCGAGTAGCGGAAGTAGCGGGCGTGAGGCCGGGCTATGACGACTCGCCGATCCCCGAGCTTACGGCCCCGCAGCGTCTCGCCGTCAATCTCCGAGCCGTTGGCGAGGTTGCCGGACGCGCTGGGACGGTCCACCGTGCGCCGCACGAGGAGTCCGGAGAGTCGGGAGAGCAGGCTCGCGCGCTCCGCGGGGTGCTCGTGGGCGTGGCCGGCAAGGTCGTCCGCCCCGTTGCCGTTCGCCCCTCGAGCGTGTCCTCGCTCTACGACAACCCGCCGGTCGCCGATCTTCTGGCCCCGCACGGGTTGGCGCGCCCCGCTCATACCCCTGAGACCTCCTGTACGACTACTGACGGGCGTGGCGGGAAGTCACGATGAACGGTACTGTGCCACTCCTGGCGGCAAATAACACGGCCCGATCGGGCCCATCGAAACCGCCTGGTCGTCCCGGTGGCGCCCGGCGGCGTGGCCGCAGAGGCGTGGCCGCAGAGGCACCGCCGACGCGCGTGCCAGGCCGGCGCCCGGGGCCTCCTACTCCCTGAGCCAGTTGGCCCGGCTCTCCTGAGGTTCGAGGCCGGCAAGCAGTCGGAGCACCGGAACGGCGGTCGCGTACGCCGACACGAGCGTGTCCGGCAGATCGGGCGACATGGCCTCCGTGTCCGACAGCGGACGCCCGAAGGTGACGTCCTTGAGCTTGAGCAGGCGCGCCTCCGGATGGTCGGCCGGGAAGCCCGTGGGTACGCGCTTGAGACTGTCGCCCTCGACAGTGCCGAAGGTCCGGACGAACTCCGGGTCCTCGAGGGCCCGGCGGACCTCTTCCGAGCCGTCGGCAACCAGGCGCCGCCAGGTGGCGAGCCTGGCGGGCTCGGGGTGCCACATTCCGCCACCGGCGAGAATCTCGCCGGGCGCCAGGTGGAAGTAGCCGCCCACGCCGCCTCCCGCGCCCGTCCAGGGGAAGCTCGCCGAGATGTGAGTCTTGTACGGCCATATTGCCAAGGTACATACCGTGGCTGTATTATCCGTGCAGCGGGACCGAGCGAGGTCTAGTCGCCCGGCCCGCCGATAGCACGGAGGGACACTGCAATGTCCCGCAAGCATTTTGAGGCTCTGGCTTGGGAATTGCGACAGCAGGCGCTGCGCATCCAAGACGAGACGACACCGGAGAGTGATGCTCGATACCACCGACAGCGGCAATGGGACCTGGACGCTCTGGCGCTCGCAAATGTCTGCGCCGCGTCCAATGGCGCGTTTGACCGTGCTCGCTTCCTGGTCGCTGCCGGCTACACCCATCGCCCGGACGGCTCCATGTTCCCGATGGCGGCTCCCCGATGAATAGCCCCCAGATAGCGACCGGCTACCCGGTCGCCTACATCCGCCGCAGCGTCGCCAGGAGCGGGGACCCTGGCGACGTCTCGCGCCAGTTCCAAACCGAAAAGGTCCGATCCCTCGCCAACGGAGACGGGCCGACTCTGCAAATCATCGACGGGGATTGGGGCCGCTCAGCTGCCGGCGAGAAGACAGACAAGAGGCTGGCATTCCTCGGCTTGCTCGCCGCTGTCGAGCGGGGCGAGGTTTCTACCCTGTACGCCTACTCCACCGATCGACTCGCGCGCTCCGTCCGCTGGGCTGCTCAGCTGCTGGACGCTTGCGAGGTAGCCGGGACAACCATCGTTACCAGTGAGGGCCGCTTCGCACCCGGCGATGACATGGCCCGCCAGATGTTCCACTTCCAAGCCATGCAGAACGAAGGCGCCTTGCGCCAGATGACCACGAAATCGGCTGCCGTTGCCGGCAAGCGGAAAGAGAGAGGTGATCGTATGGGCCGCGCGCCTTACGGCTACATCCACAAGATGATCGATGGAGTCTCCAAGCTCGTGCCGCGCGAAGGCGAGGACCCGCAAGCCGTCGTGAAAGCCTTCAAGCAAGCCGGTACGTACAACGGCGCGGCAATGCTCCTGAACGCCAAACCGGGCGAGGACGTCCGGTATGACGACGGAAGCCGCGTTGGTACCGGCTTCGGGCTGCCAACCCGGTTCGAGGGCAAATCCTGGGACGCTTCGACGGTTCGGCACGTCGTCCAGCGCGAGGCGCCGGAACTCGCCCCAGTGGCGACGCATCGCGGCTCACCTGCACGAAAATCCGCGCACATCTTCGCCCGGCTGCTTCGGTGCCCCCACTGGCAGCAGCACCCGGCCCGCCCCTGGCTGACGATCCAGACGGCACCGCTCTACAAAGGCCGCAAGTACGGCTCCAAGTACCTGTGCGCTGTCGCCCACCAAGAGCCGGCTAGCAAGCATCCACGGCCGTATATGGTCGCTGAGTCGAAGATCCTGGCTTGGGCAAAGGAGGCAACCAAGGACATACCGCGCCGCATCGATGTCGAGCTAGCCAGTGGCGAACCAAGCGCCGACGCGAAGCTCGCTGCGCTCGAAGATCGGCGACAGCGGATCTTGCAGATGTTCGAAGACGGAGACATTGATCGCGACGAAAAGCGGAGGCGAATGGCTGCCATCGATGCCGAGCTTCCGGCCTTGGAGTCGAGCCGGCGAGCCGTCCAGTCGGTCCTGGGTCGTCTGCCCCTCTTCACTCCGAGCGGCATTGACTGGGACGCGGACCCTGCCGTCATCAACGCCGAGCTTCGCAACATCTGGCAGTACGTCGAACTCGACCCGGCGACCATGCTCCCCGTCCGGGCTGAGTGGAACATCGGAGAGAGCCCGGAGGATCGTGAAGAGGAGGAACACTCCGCGAACGCTCGGACAGCGGAAATCGCCGATCAGGAGATGACCGAACGCTACGGCACGCCCGACCAGCACCCGTACAACAAGTCGCTGGCCGAGCGGGCAGCCAGGATCGCCGAGCGTGAGAAGGACCGCGTATCCGGAGAGGGCAAGGACCCCGCCGTTTACGAGCCTTGGGACAAAGCCCGACGCGCGGCTGAGGCAGACGCCAAGCTACCGTTCTAGCCGCTGGGCTTTCTCGAGACCGTCAACATCTGTTGACAAGGATGAGCACGCATCTCTGCACATTCATGCGCTAGCCTGGCGCCATGCGACCGCTGCTGCTGCTGGATATCGACGGCTGCCTGAACCCGCTCGTGCGCGAGGCGCCCGGCTTCACGGCCTACCAGCTGGGCGGTATGCCGGTCCTGCTGAACCCGGAGCACGGCCGCTGGCTCTGTGACCTGGCCGACCTGTACGAACTCACCTGGGCGTCCAGCTGGGAGCGCGACTCGGATTTGGTCGCGGCCAAGCTAGGGCTTCCGCTCGGCCTTCCCTACGTCGCGTTTACACGCTCTGACGGCTGGGCAGCTGGGGAGGATTGGCTCGACAAACTGCCTGCCGTGAGCCGCTATGTCGGGGACCGGCCGCTGGCGTGGGTCGATGACGTCTTCGGTCCAGAGGCTCAGGCTTGGGCAGAGTCGCGAGGAGTGCCAACCCTGCTAGTCGAGACGGATTGTCGGGTGGGGTTGACGGGCGAGCATGTCGAGCGGTTGCGAGCGTTCACATCCGTGCGGGGGTGAAGTAAGCATGGACCTAACAATCCTGATCGCGCTGGCGGCTCTTGGACTCGGCATCGCGAACACCGCAGCCCAGATCGCTGCCTACCGGCGTGAAAGGACCAGTGTCGCGGTAGTCGGCGGGTCCGGCTGGCTTGTGTACCCGGTAATCGACTCGAATACAAACGACGCGGCGTGGATCACTGCGACGAATACCGGGCGGCATCCCGTGACTATCCAGTGCATGTACTTCGTGACTGATCGTGGCGCGCAGATCGCGATCATGGACCCGAGGTTCGGGGAGCGGGCATGGGTGCTCCAGCCGGGTGAGCAACGCACCGCCTCAGTCGCGCTCACTGATTTGATCCTTAGTTCTGGGTCTGGGGCACATCTGACCCGAGCCGTCGCCGAGGGCCCAAGTGGCCAGCACTACACGGGCCCCGTACAAGGCGTCCTCGCGCCAGTGCAGCGCAGACGGCGCCTCTTGCCTCGCCGACCTCGCTAGAACGTGCAGGCTCGTCGCCGACGATCCCGGCCGAGTGCCGACCAGTTAGAGCGGCTGGATAGAGGGCTCCTCGTGACGCGGCCTGCTATCCTCGTTGGGCTGGCGGCTTTGCAGCGCGCGTTCGTAAGGGGGCGGAAATGGGCTCCTGTTTCGTCATCCAGCCTTTCGATGTCCCAAACGATCAAAGGTTCGAGGATGTCTTCGTTCCGGCTATAGAGGGCGCTGGACTGGAGCCCTATCGCGTAGACCGCGATCCATCGGCAACGATATTGATCGACGCAATCGAGGCGCAGATAAGGGCTGCCGAAGCCTGCCTCGCGGACATTACGTCCGACAACCCCAACGTCTGGTACGAGCTTGGTTATGCACTAGCGGCGGGCAAAGAGGTTGTCCTCGTCTGCGCCGACGGTCGGCGAGATCGTTTCCCATTCGACATCCAGCAGCGACGGGTGATCAAATACCGGTCCGAATCTCCGCGCGACTTTGACCAACTGAAGGCAGATATCTCGACGCAGCTGCGAGCGAAGTTGGACAGGCGAGCCACGATGGAAAACGTCGCAAGCCGTGCGGTGGCAGCGCCTCAGGCCGGCCTAGACCCGCAGCAAGTTGCCGCTCTCGTAGTCATTGCCCAGCGGCAGGACGAGGCGGGGGGTTTGGCTTCGACGCACGTTCGAAGCGAGATGTCCAATGTCGGATTCACGGACATCGCGACGACTATCGCCCTTCGCACACTGGTCCGCATGGGCTTGGTCCAATCGATCCAGCTGTACGACCACTACTCCGGAGAAACCTATGCGGCCTGGGCGGCCACTGAATCCGGGTTCGACTGGCTAGAACAGAACCAAGACAAGCTCGCGCTTCGTACCCCGCCACCGGCTCGTCAGGTAGAAGAACTCCCGTTCTGATCGCGCTTGCGTCGCCGTTTCGCTCGCTCGTGCTCGGCCCGAGGGGTGGCCGGGTCCAGTCCCGCGGAGATCATCAACTCACTACGGACGTCGCAATGGAACATCGCCGGGTAGCCCGCTTGCGGCAGTAGCGACTGCGTGGTCGAGCTTGGCTAACGTCGTTGCTAACACCCGCTCTTCCCGAGTCGTCAGGCCGGGGTCTTGGCCGCGCTTGCGGGCTCGCTCACGCCGCTTTTCGAGCCGGCGAGCTTCCCTCGAACGGGACGGCAGTTTGCGCCGCTCGGCGCCGTGGGCGCGGCTCCTGTCGATGTACTCGGCTACGCTCCGCGTCCCGTCCTCTGAGCGCATGCCTTCCCGCTGCCGTCTCCGCGCGGCTAGGTACTCCTGACGTAGCGGGCTGTCTGGTTCCTGAGCCGCTGCCGCCTTCAGCGCCGCGTCCGTAGCCTTGATCTTGGCCTTGACGGCTGCCATGTCGGGTTCGGGCTCTCGCTCGCGTCCTGGGGCTTCCTGAGGCTGTGCAGCCACAGAGACGGGCTGAGGCTTCGGAGACTGGGGCGCTTCCTCCATGTCCCACTCCGTTGCGTGGTTCCAGCACAGCTGCACCGGCTCGCCCTTATACAGCCGCGTCTCGTGTGCCTCAGACCAACAGCCAGGTATCTCGCAGCGAATGCGCTTGCGGTTCGGATCGAGCGGAGCCGGTTTGCGGCTACCTACCCGCCGCAACGGCCGGCCGGCTGCGCGAGCTATGGAGATTTCGCCCTTGGGCACCGCGACAGTCGCCCACGGCACGTCAGCGGGCCACGTGGGGTCCGGCGCGAACTGCCCGCGTCGATTGAGGCCGTCAGGCATGCGCCACCTTCTTACTCGGCCACAGGTTCCCGCCATATAGGGAGCCGCCGTGCCGCTGCCAAACCAACCCTAGCGTCTCTGGGTCCTTCGCAGTGAGTCGCGTGCCATCCTTGCAGACCAGCCAGGATGGGCCGTTGCTCTCGCCAAAGTGAATGTCGGCTACCACGTGAGCGGCGCTCATGCGTTCGCCCCCACGTAGCGGTAGCCCGCGTCGTTTACACGCTCCGGCTGCGCCTGAGGCTTCCGCCAGGGTGTACCGCGACAAGAGCCGAGAGCCTGCCCTGATATGTCTTGCTCAGCCGTATTCTGAGGCGGTATCGAAATTGTGGCCCAGTGTTCACACACACTGCATTGAACAGAGAGAGTCCACGGATCATCGTCCTCTCGGATCAACTGGCCGATGGTATGACCACGTGCCGTCATCAAATCACGAACGGCCGAAACCATAGCGTCAAACGCGGCGCGGCTCTTAGTCATACGCCACCGCGAAAGGGATGGGCCGGCCGGGGACATGGAATACCCGGCCGGCCATTACTCCGAAGGATCGGCCAGCAACGAACCGACTCTTCGCGAGGGCGGAAAGGAATACGCCCTTCAGTGCCGCTGGGGACAATTGGCAACAGGCCAGCGGCACTGAGGGGCGGCTAAACGTGTTCACGGTTAGCTGTCCCATTTCGCTCAGAGAGAAGTAGCCACGGCGGCGCTCACGAAGCGGTATTCGTTCTCCGCGTCGTTGAGCACGCCACCGATGAACGACTTGTATCCGATGGTGTCCCTTCGGCCGAGAGGGTCAGCCTTGTCCGGGCCAACGGCGGTCTTGATCTGAAGATCGCCAAGGCCGGCGAAGACTGCATCAGCGCCGATCAGCGTAGGCTGATGAACGTCAACGGAGCCGGTGCCAGCACCGCTATGAACGATGCCGCGCGAGCCAGCGTCAATGATCGCAGCGCCCGCGTACTGGCCGATCTGACCAGTGAGGAGCGACTGCGGATTGGCGTGCTGAATCTCTTCCTTGTAGTCGTCGTCTTCCTGAAGGTCACGAATGACCAAGGAGTCCGCGACGAAGGCATAGAGCCCAGACTTCAGCGGCTTGATGTTGCTGAACCTCGCCAGAGCAACCATGTCCTTCAGGAGCTTCGCCGTGAAGTTGTCGCCAAGGGCGATTTCGTCAATGGCATCCTTGCTCGTGCCGCCGAAGACGTCAGGAGTTGCAGCCGCGTAGAGAGCGCGAACCACGTTGTCAACCATGACAGACGCAGCACGCGCCACCTTATCGGCAGCAACGGCCATGAGGTTGTGCGGAGATCGTTCCTGGCTGTTGTCGCTGAGGCCAAGAACCCGGCCGACGCGCTCTCCCGTGAACGTGACGTAATCGATGTCCATCGATTCGATGTCCGGATCGGGATCGGCATCTTCCAGATCAACCTCGCCGCCTTCGACCAGATCGCCATAGGCGACTGCTCGGAATTCGCCATTTGATCCCTTGACGAAAGTCCCCGGGATGACGGACCCAGCAGGGGTCCAAGGAAGACCAGCCCGGAGGTTTGCGAGAATCTGCTTCTCGATGAGAGGAACGACCGTCTTGTCGAAATTGGTCGTCCCGGTTGTGAAATAGGTATCGCCTGCCATTCTTCTTTCTGCCGCTTGCGCGGCGTCCCCTCGTTATGTGCCACGAGGGAGGCGTTTTTACGCGCTACCCGAGAATGTCGCCCCAGTCGGGTCGCCTCGAAGACTTGCCGGTCATCTTGTCCAAATCGTTTCGAAGGTCATCAACCGAGGGCTCGCCCTTCACTGAGCGCGCGTGATATTCGCTGTGCTGGTATGGAGTAGGTGGCTCTTCCTCAGGCTCAAACTCAGCCCTCAACGCTTCAAGTTGCGCCAGCCTGGCTGCCTTGGCCCGCTCAGCATCTTTCTGCTGACGGTAAGTCTGGTACTCCGTGTCGTTCTCGAACTGGCCCAGCTGGGACTGCATGTTGTTCAGCTGCTCAGTCAGTTCGCTAATCGTGCGATCCCGACCGGCCAGAACCTTCTGCAACCCCTTGTATGCCGCCGTTGCCTGATCGTTCCCTGTTCCCTCGACCGTAGTCTCGGAAGTGTCCGTGTCTGCCACGTATTCTCCTAAGGTTTCGTTTCGGTCGAGTTGACGTTTACACGTCTGGTTCAAGGTTCAGTCCCTTTCGACCCCTGGAACCGACAGGACTAGCATACATCGGTAGTATGTACCCTGTCCAGTGGTATAGACAAGCCACCCACTCCGTGTCAAACTGGCCATATGAACACAATTCCCAGCCGTGATGACCGGATCGTTGCTCTCGCGCAAGCCGGCATTCCCTACGGCGAAATCGGCGCGTTCTACGGCATGACCCGTCAACGTGTCCATCAAATTGCGAGAGGCGCCGGAATCAGTCGGAACCCAAACAAGGGACCGAAGCACCAACATGGCATGGCGGAAAGCAAGCAGTCATGAACGGCGAGACTTACGACCCCAAAGCCGTCCTCAGTTCGGTCGCGGCCGGGCTCGCGGACTCGGGCGTACCGAATCAGATCATTCGCAGGCGCCTCGTTGACCTGGCTCTGGCACTCCCGCTTCAGCAGTTCTCCGATGGTGGAGTGGATGTCCTTGACTCAATGCTGCTCGCCGGTTTGCGACGTGCAGACGTCGCACAGCTGACGCCTACCGGCCGGCCCGACCGCTCCAACGGGGCCGGATGAGTGACACTCCGACCAACGGTCAGAGGGACCGACTAGGAATCAAGGGAATGACCCACGAGCCAGGGTCACACCTGTGGGTCAGCCTGCATGATGGCAGCCGCATCGACGTATATGACACTCAGGGAATGGATGGTCTGGCACGCCTCAGGGAGACGCTGACTCCCCAGCCGACAGCCATGGATATCGCGGTGGCCCAGGAAGAACGCCGGCTAGCCAGGGCAGCCGACCAAGCAGCCATTGAGAGCCAGCTTACGGTCGGCTCTCGAACGCTGCTGGACCTTCCGTACGGTCCCCCACCCGACCAACTTGTCCCACCGTTTCTGACACCTGAAGGCGCGACCGTCCTGTACGCGCCTGGAGGCACGGGCAAAGGGTGGGTGTCGGTTCACTTCGCGCTAGAACTAGTCCGCAAGGGCATCCGGGTCATGGTGCTCGACTTTGAGCATCACGAGTCTGAGTGGGGCAACCGGGCGAGAATGCTCGGCGCGACCGATGACGAGCTTGCGATGGTCGCGTACCGGGCGCCCTTCGGTGACGACTGGACCCAGCGCAAAGGCGCCCTGGACGAAATTGCCGATCTGCTCCGGGCGGACTGCGATGACCTGGGGATCGGCTATGTCGTCATCGACTCGTACACAGCTGCGACGTCCACGGGTGACACCATGGGCGGGGCAGCGGGCGCCCAGGAGTTCTATGCCGGCTTGCGAGTCATCGGTCGGCCTTCCCTGGTCATCGCGCACGTCGCGGGTGCGTCTGGACGCTTCCCTGACAAGCCGTTCGGCTCCGTGCATGTCCACAACTTCGCTCGGGAGACATGGGCCGTTGAAAAGACGGACGAGGGGCAAGTCGAGCCGGTGTTCGATCCGGAGACGTGGCGCCTTCAGCCGAACGTCATGACCCTAGAGTTGCGGAACAAGAAGCGTAACGGCGGTCCCCAGCCACGGCCCCAGTTCGTCTCGTTCTCGTTCTACTTCGACGGCCACGTTGAGGTGGGAGTCGTCCAGCCGAAACCCAAGAGTCAAGCCGACCTGATCCACGATCTGCTCGAACAGGCCGGTAGGCCAATGACCGTCGAAGCCATTGTGAAAGCGCTGAAGTCCGAGACGGACACGAAGCTAGTAGCGGGGTCAGTGCGCAAGATCCTGGCTCGCAACCTGGATCGGTTCATGAAGGACGAGACGTCGCTACCGTCCACGTGGACAACCAGATGAGGCAGAAAGTGTCTCGGAAACTGTCTCGTTTAGTAAACGAGGCGAGACAACCGCGAGACAGTTCGCGAGACAGAATTGAGCACGAGCGAGACAACGGCGAGACAAGATGCGAGACAACCCAGGGGCGAGACAACAGGGGGGACCATAGGTCCCCTGTTTGTCGCGCTGTCGCGCCTTCAGCCGTCTCGGGAGGGTTCACACACTGGATGAAAAGGGAGGCACTGACTGTCCGCCCTGAGCCCGGCCCGCGCGAAACCTACCGGGTACCCCAGTGCCACTCGGCGCAAGTCGGCCGGCCGGCCCCGCCTGAGTGCTGCGAGCGCACCCAACTACACCTAACCGACCAGGGGCGTGCTGCTCAGCCGTGGAACTGCCGTTCAGTGAGTACGGCTGAGCGTGTCGGATGCGCTCGTTGGTATGTGCCTTGGTCGATATGTGCTCAGTCGCGCCACCAAGCGCAGGAGGACACCAATACGGAGCGCGAGCGGGCATCCTTCAGCGAATATCGCGCTGCAAGTGACAGCACCCGGACAGGCCGTGCTACCCCTTGTCTCCGCCTGTGCTGCCCGACGAGTCGGACTACTCCTCTATCCCTAGTGCAGCCTTCAGTTCGGCCGTCGTCATCCGCCTCGGGAACACGCGGCCATCGGCGAACCGGATGCGGTTGCCCGAAATGAAGGTTTCGACCGCGCGAGGCTTGTTTGCGGTCAGGGGCTCGGGGTTGGCAGCCATGCCCAGGCTCCACGTCCCGTCATCGTTCCGGTGCAACGACATTCCCTGTTTTGCTGCCGTTCGGTCCAGTATCAGCTGCTCTCTGTCCATGCTTCCACCCTCTGTTGCGGTATGTACCCTGCTCTAGTGGGGCGACTTGTCGGCCGAGAAGCGGACGTCGCGATAGATGCGGAAGGGCGAGCGGGCCGGATCGGATTTGAGCGGCAGCCCTCTCGACTCGAACCGCTCGGCAAGCGCCCAGCACAGTGCCTCGAGCGGCTCCTTGAGCAGGCGATCGTATTCGGCCTTGCGCGGCTGGAACCACGAGCGGTCGTTGTGGCCGGCCAGGTCCACGAGGAACTGGATCCCATCTCGCGAGAAGCCGGCGAATGGCTCCGCCATCGCTACCCCCTATCTGAGCGGCCGGACCGAACCGCTCCTGACTTCCGCGCCGACTCCAGGATCGCCCGGTCGTTGGCCTTGTATTCGGGATACAGACGGACGGCCTCGGCGACGTAGGCCGACACGGCCGCCTCGTCCAGGTCCGCACCCGAGCCGAGATCCCAGCTCTTCAGAACGGAGGTTCCCGCCCGTAGGACACGGCGCTCGTCCGTCATCAGCACGCCATACAGGAACTTGATTCCGACTCCGCCTTTGGAGCGCGCGTCGATGGCGACGACCCAGTGACGCCAGTCGCCGCCCAGGGCGTACATGAGGATCCCGTACTTGATCGCGACGTCGAAGCCCGGGTGGTCGGCGCCGCTCGGGTTGGCGGCGACGATCAAGCCGTGCAATCGGCGGGTCAGGGCGACTCGCTCGGGCGGCAGCGCCGCGACGTACTTCTCGAGCTCGGTTCCGCTGTCACCGGGCGGCGCGGGCTTTGACGGCATGGACCGATTGTGGCACGAAACGGCGGGGGCTCGAAGGGTGAGCCCCCGCCACAGAACGGATAACCAGTGAAACCTAGTGGAGGAACGCCAGCATGTTGGTGTCGTCCTCCACGAAGTACACGCCGGTCCCGGCCGAGTTCACTGCCAGTCCGAACAGCGAGCCCGCTCCCGCCGGGTCGATGGTCTTCGAGTCGAGGAGCATGCCCGACGGCGAGGTCTCGGCGATGTTGCCGTCGCCGGCGTTCACGCTGAGGATGTCGCCGTTCGGCGCGAGCGCCAGCCCGAGGGGCTGGTTCAGGATCTTGTTGGTGGACACGGTCCGGCCGCGGTGCGAGGCCCTCATGCCGTCGACCGCGTTGGGAATGGCCGCGATGCGGTTGTCAAGCGTGTCGGCGACATAGAGGGTCTCGTCACTGCCGAGCGCAAGCCCGGTAGGCCCGATGACCAGCGCCGCCGGGTCGGTCTTCTCGGCGAAGCCCCAACCGATGACGCGCTCTGACATGACCATGGGCATCCCCGACGAAGAGGCGGCCAGGTCTATCCGAACGACGGTGCCGCGATGGACCGTCTTGCCGTTGGCGGCGACGGTGCCGTTGAGCACGTTCGAGACGAAGAGGACCATCCCGTCCTCACGGTTGTCGAGTGCCGTCATGTCCCAGGGCCCGTTGATCAGGCCGCCGTGGATCGTGGTGACGACCTTGCCGGAACTGTTGAGGACGATGAGACAGCCGGCTTTGGCCGTTGCCGACATTCCGTCCTTGGTCGGGAGGCTGCCAACGACGACCCAGCCGTTGCGGAAGGCGACGAGTGCCGTGGTCAAGCCGACCCCGCCCGGGCAGGCGCTGACGTCGGCCGCCTTGATCGTGGCGAAGACCTTGAGATGGCCGCTCGGCGACATCTCGACGATCGTCGTGCCGGTGCCCTGCAGGTTCGCCTTGTTGTTGAAGTTGCTGACGAGGATGTCGCCCTTGACGAGCGAGCCCATCGAAACCGGAGCGATTGCCACTCCGTAGGGATTGATGTCGCCGTTGCCCGGAACGGTGGAGCCCACCTGGCTCACGGTCGGCAGAGACTTCAGGAACGACATCGGGGTCGAGTGGGCCCCGACGGACGTTGCCAGCGAGGCCGCGGCGAGGGCGGCGACCGCGAAGGCCGCGACGACCGGTCGCATCCTGACGCTGCGTACTGGAGCTGCGGGGTAACTGAGACGCATTGGGCAATGCCTCGAGTCTGGCCCGGTGGCCTCGCGCCTGGACGGCCGAGGGCGGGCCGAGACGTCATAGCCGAGACCGGCAGACATCCGGCACTGCCCGTTCCGCCTGGAATCCCGCCCGTTTCCGTTTTTCGGGGGTCCGTTCCCGTTTGGGCTGCGATGGCAATCGTGGGGTTGACGAAAGGCAACCGGTTCTTGGCCCCGTCGCAAGAGTGGCTCGATCCGGCGCCCCGGCCATGCGGCCCGGCGCTGGACTCGGGCCCGGCCGGTCTTCTGCCGCGCCTTCGGCTTGGTTCGGAAACCAAAAGATGCCCATTTTCAGCGATTCATCAGGTCCGGTCTGTGGAATGTCGGGCGTAGCTGCCACAGGGCGATCTACGTGGCAGCCACAGAACCGAAAACGGCCGGCTGCTATCCCCTCCGCAGCCGGCCGTTTTCTGTCCCGGCCGGCGCGGAGCGCCCCGATAGCTCCCTCTAGAGAAGCGGGGCCACGCGGACTCATCGGCCGCGTCCGTGTGTTGCGTCGTGGCAAAGCCCGGCGCACGCGGCGCCGGGCCGCGCCACAGGAGCCAGTTGCCGATCGTCGCGTGACGTCTAAGATTGCCGGGCCCATTTCCGGGCCGAGTCGGAGGTTTCACAGGTTGCCCTGGATTGAGGAGACGCGGCGAGGGCGCATGCTCAGCCGCGTCGGAGCCGCGGAGGCAGCGCTCTATCAGGAGGAACCACAGGGCGAGCCCGAGCGGAGCCTCCTCGAGCGCGCCTGGAGCCTCGTCCAGACGGCGCTGCCGAGGGGCGCGGTCATCCTCTCGGTCCTGACTTTCCTGGGCTACGGCATCGCCCTGCTGCAGAAGCGGGTTCTGACCCATACCTTCGGCGCGGGCCCGGAGGTGGACGCGTTCCTGGCCGCGTTCAAGCTGCCGGAGCTGGCCCTCCAGATCCTGGTCATGGGCGGAGTGGTGGGCCCATTCCTGCCGCTGTTCGTCGGGCTCAACGGCGAAGCCAAGGAGACGGCGCGCGAGTTCGCCCGGACCATCCTGACGCTCGCGGCTCTGGCCATGGGGATCGCCGGGGCCGTCCTCTTCGTCCTGGCACCTCAGACCGTGGGCCTCGTCGCGCCCGGCTTCGTCGGCGACCAGAGAACCTGGTACGTGGACATGTTCCGGCTGCTGTGCGTGGCCCAGGTTCTCGCCGCCGTCTCAATGGTCCTCGGCGAGATCCTCGTGGCCGAGCGCCGCTGGATCACCTACGGCGTCTACGACCTCCTCTATCACATCGGCATCGGCGGCGGGGCCCTCTTCCTGGCCCCGATCATCGGCATCTACGGCGCCGCGGTCGGCGCGGTCGGCGGAGCCGCCGTCGGGCTGGCCGTCCGGGTCTTCGGCGTCGTGCGAACGGGCTTCGTCATCCGCCCCAGCCTGTCGCTGAGAGTCAAGGGCCTTGGCGAGTTCCTGCGGCTGATGGGGCCGAAGATGGTCGCGCAGCCCCTGACCTACCTGATGGGCATCTACTTCGTCAACCTTGCCTCCCAGCTGGCTCCGGGGTCTGTCACGGACCTGGACCTCGCCCAGAGCTTCCAGAGCCTGCCCGAGACGCTGATCGGCGTCGCGTTCGCCACGGCGGCCTTCCCCGCTCTGGCGGCGGCCGCCAACGCCGGCGATCGGCGGGCGTTCAAGCGGGTCCTGACGACCAACTTCCTGACGATCACGCTTTTCTCGACCATCGCGGCGCTGGGCCTCTTCTTCCTCAGCCGGCTGATCATCACCATCCTTTTCAAAGGCGGCGCTTTCGACGATACGGACGTCAGCCAGACCACCCTGATCCTCACGATCCTGGCGCTCTCGATTCCGCTCGAGAGCCTGACCGAGCTGATGGCCCGGGGGATCTACGCCACTCGCAACACCTACTGGCCGATGGCGGCGGCGATGGCCGGGTTCGTCGCGGGCGTCATCTCGGCCTGGGAGCTCTCGCCGGTACTCGGGCTTGCGGCGATCCCCATCGGCTACACGTTCGCAATGGGAACCAAGCTCGCGGTCCTGGTCGCCGTGCTTCAGCCGCGGATGGGCCAGATCGGGGCGTCCTCGCGCTGGACGCGAGCCCTCGTCCGCGATCGTTGGGGCAACCTGACCCCACAGCGCCGACCCGTTTCGCCGGCGCGTGTCGCGGCCATGTCCATTGCCGTGGTGGGGCTCGTGAGCGGCATGGCCTTCGCGGGCACTCAGGCTCTGAACCGGGCCACTCTGGCCGACCCCGTGACCACGCCGTGGGCTCCCGTGAATGCGCTGCGGACCTTCACGCTCCCGGAAGTCATCACGACGCCCCAGCCGACGCCACTGCCAACCCTCGCGTCCGCCGCACCTTCGACCGATCTGCCCGTGGGCTCGCCGACGCCATCGCCCACACCCGGCATCTTCGCCATGGACCTCTACCGACCGGGCGACTTCGTGGGCGAGCTCAAGGACACATGGTGCGTACCGGCGGCGATGCAAACCTCCATCAACATCATGAGCGTCACGCCCGACACGACCCGCGACACCCAGCAGAAGCTCTTCGACCTGGCTGTGTCCCTCGCCGGCAGCTCATACGGTGGCGCCGATCCATCCGGATGGGCGGCGGCGCTTCAGTCACTGGGCTACGGCAAGTACGAGGTGGGCGCGGGGACGAACATGAACGACGCGGTCTGGACCGTTGCCCGTCAGGTCCGCCTGACGATGAGGCCGGCCGGCCTCCTGGTCTGGCGAGGCTGGCACTCCTGGGTCGTTTCGGGCTTCACGGCGACGGCCGACCCCGCGGTCACCGACAACTTCACCGTGCTCTCACTCCGGATCGAAGATGTCTGGTACCCGCGCATCTCCACTCTGTGGAACAAGAGCCGCAACGGCATGTCGCGCCCGCCCGACTCGGACGTTCCGGTGAAGGACCTCGCGGTCGACTACCTGGCCTGGAGCCAGGGCAAGGCCTATCCGGGCCGCGACCACAAGTGGGTCTACGTGATGCCCACGAAATAGGGCGAGGGGCGCGGCCCCGATGGGCCGACCGGGTCAGGCGAGCAGAGCCCGCAGCTGAGGCGTGCTGATGTTGCCGCCGCTGCAGATCAGCGCGACCTTGCGCCCGGCGAGGCGGTCCTTGATCTTGAGTGCGGCAGCCAGCGGGACTGCCCCGGCGCCCTCGACCATCGAGCGGGTGCCCTCGATCATCTCGAGGGTGGCCTGCCGGATCTCCTCCTCTGACACCAGGACGAAATCGTTGAGGCGCTTTCGGAGGATCTCCTGGGTGAACTCGAAACCCACGCGCGTAGCCACGCCTTCGGCCGCGGTACCCATGCGGTCCTCGACCAGCCGCTTCTCGGCCCAGGAGCGGTACGCTGCCGGAGCGGCCGCGGCCTGAGCCCCGATCACCTGCAGCCGCGGGCCGATCGCTTCGGCCACGACGCAGGCGCCCGCCATCCCACTCCCGCCACCGACCGGGCCGATGATCGTGTCGATCTCCGGCTGCTCCTCGACGATCTCGAGAGTCTGCGTCGCTACGCCCGCGACGATGTACGGCTCGTTGGCCACGTGGATCATCCGCATGCCGCGCTCGACGGCCATGCGGGCGCAGTGTTCCCGGGCTTCGTCGAAATCGCTGCCCGCGGCGATGACCTGGGCGCCGAGACGCTCCATCGCCCTCACCTTGACCGGGTTGGCGCCCTCAGGAACGAAGATGACCGCCTTCACTCCGAACATCCGCGCCGCGTAGGCGATGGACTGGCCGTGGTTTCCGGTCGAGGCGGTAGTGACCCCGGCGGCCTTCTCCGCCTCGGAGAGCCTGGAGATGAGGTTGATCCCACCCCGGACCTTGAAGACCCCGATGGGCTGGAAGTTTTCGTGCTTGACCCAGACGTCCGTGCCGACCAGATCGCAGAGAGCGGCGTGCTTGTAGAGCGGAGTGGGCCGGAGATACGCGGAGATCCGCCGGCGAGCGTCGTACACGTCGGTCATGCCCGGGATCTCCATCGTTGGACCTCCGAAATGGTGAGTAGCGGCCGCGATTCGCAGCCGCCAGCCAAGGATGAGGGCCGTCCGGCTCTAATGGAAGTCCCCTGCTCCTTGGTTCAATCCAAGCTGCACTTAGATGCGCCGGCGCCTTCCGGCGTCGTCTGGCGCCGGGCGCCGGGCGGGCCCTCGGGCGGGCCGACACGGAGGAGCCCATGAGCGACGATGTGCCGCAGATCGACCCTCGACGCCTGCTCGTCCTGCGAGCGGTGGCTCAGGCGGGCTCTTTGGCGGGAGCGGCTCGCAAGCTGGGCTGGACCCAGCCCGCGTCAGCCAGCAGATGAGCCAGCTCGAGCGTGAGCTCGGGGTGGAGATCCTGACCAGAACGGCGCGTGGGGTCGATCTGACCCCTGTCGGGCGGGCGCTGTCGGGCCATGCGAACGGTATCGCCAGCCGCCTTTCAGCAGCGGCCGAGGAGGTCATGGCCGCCAGGCATCGGGAGGCGCGGCACCTTCGCATCGCGGCATTCCCATCCGCCGGGAAGGCCCTGGTCCTGCCGGCGTTGTCCCGGCTGGCCGCGACCCGGCCGGAACTGACCGTGTCCCTGATCGTGGCGGAACCCGACGAGGCACGCGGCATGCTCCGCTCCGATGCGGCGGACATGGCGGTCGTGTTCTCGTACAGGCGCGAGCAAGAGCCTTCGGCGTTCGACCGCCACGTGCTGCTCATCGAGCCGGTCCACGCCGTCCTGCCGGTGAGCCACCCGCTCGCGGCCGACCCGCGTCTGGATCTTGCGGCGCTTCGCGACGAACGCTGGATCGCCGGTTGCGAGCGATGCCGGGAATACCTGCTGACCGTGTGCGCAACGGCCGGCTTCGCCCCCGACATCAGGCACAGCCTCGACGACTTCGTCCTGGTCCAGCACCTGGTGGCAGACGGCCTGGGAGTGGCGCTCCTGCCCTCGCTCGCCTTCGCAACGTTCAGGCATCCGGGTATTGCCGTCAGGCCGCTTCCGGGGCTGGGCAGCCGGGAGATAGCCTGCCTGCTTCCGCACGATGCTCGGACGGTCCCGAGCATCGCCGTCGCGCTGGACGCTCTAGCCGCCGCGGCGGGCGCTGCGCGTCCCGGAGAGGCCTGGCCGGACGCTTTGCCGCAACCGGCCTGACCCGGTCCGGCGGTTCGACCTCGGGGCTTTCGGACAGCCAGGGCGGCATCGTCGCGTCACGCGGTCGATTTCTCGGGACAGGACGCGCAGGTCGAGACTAAATGCCCTTTCGAGAACCGGGGCGCGGCACCGCCCGTATTGAACCGTGCACGGTCCTCAGGATCGTTACGAGACATACGTCGCGGCCGGCGTCGCCCAACTCGCCAGCTCGCACAGGCCGCGTCCAGCCACCCAACAGGAGAGAAACGATGCGTCCCAGCTCTCGTTTGCCGTCCCTGGCGGGCCTCGCGGTCGGCGCCCTTTTCGCCGTCGCCGCGTGCTCGTCGGCAGCCAGCACTCCAAGCTCCAGCGTCCTCGGTGCGACGTCCGGGCCGAGCGCGCTGACGCTGTCCGCGACCACGAGCACCACGATGGGCAGCTACCTCACAGGCAAGAACGGCCTCACGCTCTACGTCTTCACCAAGGATGGTCCGGACAAGAGCAACTGCACCGCCGCCTGCGCGACAGCATGGCCGCCGTTGACCGTCGCTCCGGGCGCGACGATCTCCGGTCCGTCGACGGCGACCCTCATGTTCGGCACGATCACTCGCCCCGACGGCACCACGCAGGTGACCTACAACCACAGGCCGCTGTACTACTTCTCGGGTGATGCCAAGGCCGGCGACACCAACGGCCAGGGCATCCAGGGGATCTGGTTCGTCGCCGACGGCAGCGGTGCCGTCGCCGGAGCGGGAACTCCCGCCCCAAGCGCCACGACCGCCGTCGGCAGTTCGGGTCTGGCTCTGACCGAGTCCACCACGAGCCTGGGTACGTTCCTGACCGGCATGAACGGGATGACCCTCTACTACTTCACCAAGGACAGCCCCGACAAGAGCGTCTGCACGGGTCAATGCGCCAGCCTGTGGCCGGCCCTCACCGTCCCGGCAGGTACCTCCGTGACCGGACCGTCGGACGCGATGGCGGGCTTCGCCACCATCACTCTGGCCGACGGCTCGATGCAGGTGACCTACAACCACCGGCCTCTCTACTACTACTCCGGCGACGCCAAGGCCGGCGACGCGAAAGGCCAGGGATTCGGCGGCGTCTGGTTCGTAGCTCTGGTGAGTGGCTCGGTCTCCAGTGCCGCTCCGGCCGGTGGTGCCACCCAGCCCACCCCGGCTCCGACCTCGGCGTACGGGTACTGACGAAGAATCCGGCTGACAACCACCGGCCCGCGATGGGCCGGCTCCGGTGAAATCGAGCCCGCCGGCGCCCGACCGGCGGGCTCGACATGCATCCGCGACGTTTCGAACGCCCGTCACGGCGGGCTTGCCTACCGGACCCTCCTCGCCGCCTCCAGCAGCAGAAGCGAGCCAAAGGCCTCGGCGATCACTCGATAGCCTCGCCGGTTGGCATGCACGTCGGGGCCGAGCGGCGGAGGCGTGCCCGCCCAGGTCCAGTCGCAGACCCGGGCGACGTTGAGCGGGATCAGCCCCGCGCCGGGCGCATCCACGAAGGTGTCGAAGTCCGTCGTGGCGAATGCCCCTTCGACGTCCGCGCACGGCAGACCGGCCGACTCGTAGAGGGCCACGAGAAATGCGTTGATGGGCACGAGTGCATCCCAGACCGACCGTCTGGCCATCTCCCGGCCTTCGGCTCCCTGCAGCCAGCGAGGCAGGAACGGGTCGTACATGGTCATGCCGGCGATCGGGACGTTCGGTCCGGCAGCCTCCCGAAGGCGCGCCAGGATGACCGGCAGATTGGCCGCGATGGTCTGGAGCCCGCCCGGCATCGCTTCGAGATCGTGAGAGATGAAGTCGTTGGAGCCGACGTCGATGGTCACGAACGCCACCTCGTCGCGATGCTCCCGCAAGAACGCGACCGCCTCGTCTAGCTGGCTGCCGTGCGGATAGATGCCGAGGCCACCCTCGATCATCGTCGTGGTCGATTCGCCGGGGAAGCCGAGCTTGACGGTGAGGAGATCGGGAATGGCGTCGCGGGCTATGCCGCCGAGCTGGTCCGAGTAGCCGTCCGGCGTCCTGAACAGCAGCTCCGGGGCGCCGATTGGCTGCACCCCGGTGGAGAGAGAGTCGCCGAGCGACAGGTAGAGCGGCCGCGGCCGCTCATCGCCGCGCCTTCCGGACGGGAGTGAGTGGGAAGGCCGCGCACCGGACGGTCGCGAGCCCGACAGTTGCGGTGCGGGCCAACCTGCCCCCGCCTTGACCACGAGTGCCGCCCCTTTCGTCGCCGGGATCCGAAGGCCCCCTCGTGTCGCCGCGGGTACCCCGGAGCTCCGCCGGATCCCGGTAGCAGGCTAGCATCGGCCGGCCCGGCAGCGGTGTCGGCTCGCAGACAGCTCCGGAAGGGGAGATACTGCCCGCACTGGCACGGGACCTGTGCCTCGGCCGCCGCCGGAACCCATAGCGGGATCGGCGCCGGCGACCGCAGTTCGAGGAGGTGCCTGCCCGGTGGGTGAGACGGCCGGCCGGTTGGAACGAGCCGCCCGGAGCCGCGAGGCTCGTGAGGAAGGCGGCCGAGTCGAGGGGCGCCCGACGGCGGCCCTGCCGATCGGACAGCTGCTGCGCATCTCCGCCTACTGGCTGGGAATCTCGGCCGTCTGGAGCGGCGTCCTGGACATCATGGACAACCGCCTCCAGTTCACGAACATCGTCCCCAAGGGTTCGGAGGGGATCGGCGCGTTCCAGATCGCCATCCTTGGAACGTTCATCGCCATTGCCGTCCAGCCCACCGTCGGCACGATCAGCGACTACACGATCACTCGCTGGGGCCGACGCAAGCCGTACATCTTCATCGGAGCGCTGCTCGACGTCGTCTTCCTGTGGGGCATGGCCACGTCGAACGAGATCTGGATGATCGCGGCGTTCGTGTCGCTGCTGCAGTTCAGCTCCAACTTCGCTCAGGGGCCCTTCCAGGGCTACGTTCCGGATCTGGTGCCCGCCAAGCAGGTCGGGCTGGCGTCGGGATTGATCGGCCTGTTCGGAGCGCTGGGCAACATCGCGGGCTACGCCGTGTCCGCGATATCGCTGCGCTACTCGGCCGTGGACGGCAACGCGTTCCTGTACGGCACGATGGCCATCGGGGCCATCGAGTTCGCCACGATGCTCGCCGTGGTCGTCCGAGTGGACGAGGGCCACAGGGTCAAGAAGCGCAACGGCAGGTCGTGGTTCGCCATCGCGCGCGAGGCCTGGGGGCTCGACATCCTGCGCGAGCGCAGTTTTCTGTGGCTCGTGGCGTCCCGCTTCTGCATCCTGACCGGCGCCTCGGTCTATCCGATCATGGCGACCTTCTACCTGGCCCAGGTCTTCGGCCTCGACGCGACCGAGGCCGGCAACGTCAAGCTCATCCTGCTGGCCATCGTGGGCGTCTGCGTGATGATCTCCGTCGTACCTGCCAGCCGGCTATCGGACCGAATCGGCCGCAAGCGCGTCATCTACGGATCGTGTGTCGCCGGCGCCGTGGGGCTGGCGATGGGAGCGGTGGCGCCGATACTGCCCGTCGCCCTGGTCGGCGCCGGCATCTTCGCCGTGGCGGCGGGCTCGTTCCTCGCGGTCGACTGGGCCCTGATGAGCGACATCGTGCCCAAGGCGTCGACCGGCCGCTACATGGGCATCTCCAACGTCGCCACGGCCTCCGCGGGAACCGGTGCCCTGGCCCTCGGCGGCGCGGCGGTCATGGACACGGTCAACCGCCTGCTCGGCTACGGCGCCGGTCCACGAGCCGCCCTCGTGCTCGGGGTGGCGTGCTACGTCGCGGGAGCGCTGCTGCTGAGGCCGGTCGTGGAGAAACGGGCAGAGTACGAGGCCGCCCCGGCGGGAGCGGCCTCGTAAGGAAGGGAACTCCTCAAGGCGGTATCGGGTCGCGGAGGGCACAGGGCAGCCGAAACCGGTCTCCCCGGTTCATCGCGGAGGTCCCCTACCCTGCATCCTCTGACCGACGCCATCAGGCGCCGATCAAGGCCGCTGCGCAGACGAGATTGGGCATCGCCTGAGCATCGCCCTTGCGGTGTCACCGTCCGCTTTCGCGACCCGATCCCGCTGTCTGGTATACGCCCCGGAGCCTCCCGCGGATCATGGCCGAGGGCCGGCCGCCTGCCGGTCCTCGGGCCCGTCGAGCCGTCGAGATGTACGCTTCGGGTTGGAGGAGGACTCGATGGAGATGCTGGGTCAGCGACTGCTCAAGCTCGAGCCGCAGTATCGGGAGCGTGTCTGGGGCGGTCAGCGACTCAAGGCCGCCAACCCGCCGATCGGCGAAGCCTGGATCGCCTACGGCCCCAGCGTGGTCGCCGATGGCCCGCTGGCGGGCAGAACGATCGACGAGCTGATCGCCACGCACGGTCGCGAGCTGCTCGGCACGGACGGATCGGGCCGCTATGGAACTCGGTTTCCGCTCCTGATCAAGTTCCTCGACTGCAAGGACTGGCTGTCGGTCCAGGTTCATCCCAACGACGAGCAGGCACGCCGCCTGGTCGGCCCCAACGAGTTCGGCAAGACCGAGGCCTGGTACTTCCTGGAAGCCGAGCCCGGCGCCCAGATCCTCGCCGGCGTGAGGGCGGGCGTTTCGCGCGAAGAGCTCGCCGCGGCGATCCGGGACGAACGGATCGTCGACGTGGCGGAGCGAATCGCGATCCACGGCGGCGAAGCGCTGCTGATCCCGGCCGGCACCCTCCACGCTCTCGGGCCCGGACTGCTCCTCTACGAAATCCAGCAAGCCTCCGACACCACGTACCGCGCCTACGACTGGGGCCGGCCGATGTCGGCGGGAAGGAAGCTGCACATCGAGGAGTCCGTCGCGGTCACGACCACCGAC
Organism: Chloroflexota bacterium; assembly: GCA_027364875.1. GTDB lineage: Bacteria > Chloroflexota > Limnocylindria > Limnocylindrales > CSP1-4 > Fen-1039. The sequence continues at coordinate 10,170 of DAHXON010000029.1, read as the reverse complement.
CCCGCCCGAGAGCGGGCCCGTCCGGTCGTCCACGAGCCCAGCGGCACCGCTCGGGCGGTCTCCTGCGGTTACTTCGATCTGGACCTCGTCCGGGTCTCGGATCGCGCGCCGCTGTCCGGCTCCACGGGGGGACGGACATTCCATATCGTTACGGTTGTGGACGGCGCGGCGGAGATCCGGTGCGCCACCGAGACGGTGAAGCTCGACTGTTTCGAGACCGCCCTCGTTGCCGGAGTCGCGGGCGACTACCGCGTCGCCTCGCCGAACGGCACCGCGACCCTGCTGCGGGCGGCCATACCCGAATAGCCGTCGTCCGATCAGCTCGTTCCGCGGCCCTGGCGGCCGCAACTTTGGAGGCAACCATGCAGGTCGGTCTGTTGATCCCCCAGGGATGGAAGTACGAGTACAACGGTTGGGATCCGGCGAAGGCCTGGGCCCGAACGCTCGAGCTGGCCCGCGACGCCGAGGAGCTGGGCTTCGAGTCGGAGTGGGTCTTCGACCACTTCCACACGACACCCGATCCCGAGGACGAGATCACCTTCGAGTCCTTCACCACTCTCGCGTCGATTGCCGCGGCGACCTCGCGGGTGCGAATCGGGCACATGGTTATCTGCGCCGGGTTCCGAAACCCGGGCCTGGTGGCCAAGCTCGCGTCTACCCTGGACGTGGCCAGCAACGGCCGCTTCGAGCTCGGGATCGGCGGCGGCTGGAAGGAAGAGGAGTGGCTCGCCTACGGTTACGGCTTCCCGCCCGTGGGCGATCGGCTGGGTGCGCTCGGCGACGCCCTGGAGATCATCACTCGGATGTTCGGGCCCGGCCGCGCCACGTACGAAGGCAAGTACTCCCGCGTGGCCGGGGCAATCAACATGCCCAAGGGAATCCAGAAGCCACGTCCGCCGATCATCGTGGGCGGCAACGGCAAGGAAGTGACCTTCCGCCTGGCGGCCCGGTTCGCCGACGAGCTGAACCTGGTCTACACGAGCCTGGACCACGTCGCCGAGCTGATCCCGATCGCGCGGTCGCGCTGCGAGGAGATCGGCCGCGATCCGGCCAGCCTTCGGATCTCGTTCTACTGCCGGGACGAGGACATGGTCAATCCGGGCCAGGAGCGCGTGGACTTCATCGGCCGGGCTCGCGAGCTCGGGCTGGTGCGCTTCGTTGCGTTTCCCACCCGCTGGGATCCGACGCGCGAGACTCAGGCGCGCTTCGCCGAGGATTGCCTCGCTGCGGGAGCCGAGCTGGCGACGGCCACGGCCAGGTAGCCGGCGAGCCGGCCCGCGGACGGACCCCGAACCGCCCGAACGGCCCGAGAGGCCCGAACGCCTACGGTCGAACGGGGCCGCTGCCGGCGCCGGTGGCGGCCACCGAGGCCTCTATCTCGCGACGATCCTGCGGCGTCAGCTCGAACGTGGCTGCGCCCAGCCAGCCGTCGACCTGCTCGGGAGACCGAGCCCCGACGATCGCGCCCGTCACTCCCGGCCCGGCCATCACCCAGGCGAGGGCGACCGCGGAGACGGTGGCGCCGTGCCGCTTCGCGATTGGGACCAGCGCGTCGCGCAGAGCCGTGTTCTTCGACAGCTGCGGCTCGACGAAGTTGGTCGAGCGCTTTCGCCAGTCGTCGTCGGCCATCGCCGCGACCCGGGCCGCGCTGAACGAGTCGGTCAGGATTCCGGACGCCATCGGGCTGTAGACGATCACACCCGCCCGGTGGGCCGCGGCCCAGGGAACGACGTCGCGGGCAGAGGCTCGGTTGATGAGCGACAGCGGCGGCTGGACCGAGTCCACGTGCCGGACCTTCTCGATCCGCTCGAGCCGCTCCACGTCGTAGTTGCTCACGCCGATTGCCCGCGTCTTGCCCTCCTCCACGAAGCGGGCCATCTCACCCCAGGAGTCCTCCACCGCCACTCCGGATTCGTCGGGCCAGTGGATCTGGAACAGGTCCAGCCGCTCGACGCCCAGGCGGCGCAGCGAGGCCTCGATGTCGTGCCGCAGGTTGTCCGGGTGCGAGATCCGCCTGGCCGGCAGCCGAGGGTTCTGGGGATCCCAGGTGAGACCGCCCTTGGTGAACACGAAAGGCCGATCAGCCGCGGGGATGTCGCGGATCGCCCGGCCGACGACCTCCTCGGCATGGCCGAGCCCGTAGATGCCCGCCGTGTCGATCCAGTTCACACCCTGCCCTACGGCATGGCGGATGGCCTTGACCGATTCCTCGTCGTCCTGCGGTCCCCAGCCGAATGCCCAGCCGCCGCCGGTTGCCCATGACCCAAAGCCAAGGGTGGTGATCGACAGGCCGCTCGTGCCCAGGTCCCGCGTTTGCATCGACTGCAGATCCTCCGGTCGTGTTCGTCTCGTGAGAGTCCAACCGTACCGCCTTGTGCGGACTCCTGCCCGGAGAGGCCCGGGCCAATCCGCCCTGGGGTTCGGTGCCGATTGGGCTATCACATCGATATCAAGGTGATATCATCTGCCGGTCGATACTCCGCTCGAGGCACACCACAATGATCAAGGAGCGGCCGGCATCCGCACTGCCTGGCTGGGCCACCCTGTTCCTTCTCATCGCCGCCACCATCGTCCTCACCTTCGGCGTGCTGGCGGCGGCCGTGATGGAGGCGTGGACCGTCTTCGTCCCCCTCGTGATCGTCTGGGCCCTCCATTTCGTGCTGTACGGAGGTTTCACCGCCGTCGCGCCGAACGAGGCCCGCGCGCTCGTGCTCCTCGGCAAGTACAAGGGCACGCTGTCGCGGCAGGGGTTCTGGTTCGTCAATCCGTTCGCGTATCCGCGCCGCAAGATCTCCATCAAGATCCGCAACTTCGAAAGCGCGCGGCTCAAGGTGAACGACCACGACGGCAACCCCATCGAGATCGCCGCGGTCGTCGTCTGGAAGGTCGTCGAAACCGCGGAAGCCCTCTTCGAGGTGGACGACTACGAGCAGTTCCTCAAGGTCCAGACCGAGGCGGCGATTCGAACCGTCGTGACTTCGTACCCCTACGACGCGCACGTCGAAGGCGAGCTGTCCCTCCTGCGCAACCCGCATGAGATCGGCGAGACCATCAAGGGCGAGATCCAGAGCCGCCTCGACAAGGCCGGCATCCAGATCACCGACGCGCGCCTCAGCCACCTCGCCTACGCGCCGGAGATCGCCAACGCGATGCTTCGCCGCCAGCAGGCCAACGCCGTCATCGCGGCCCGTTCGCGGATCGTGGAAGGCGCCGTTGGCATGGTCGAGATGGCGCTCGACGAGCTCTCGAAGAAGAACGTCGTGCAGCTCGACGAGGAACGCAAGGCGGCCATGGTGAGCAACCTGCTCGTGGTCCTGTGCAGCGAGCACGAGACTCAGCCCGTCGTGAACGCGGGCACTCTGTACCAGGGCTGAAGGTCCTCATGGGCCCTGTGAGGCGGCCGGTGCACGCCAATCGCTTGCGGTTGCCCGGCCGCCGCCACGCGCCGGGTGGCTGAGATGGCCGATCGCGTTCCGTTCCTCGTCCGCCTCGACCCCGAGATCATCGCCGCCCTCCGCCGCTGGGCCAACGACGACCTGCGGTCGTTGAACGCGGAGATCGAGTTCCTGCTTCGGAGGAGCCTCCTGGACGCCCGCCGGCTCCCCTCCTCCACTGGCGGCTCGGGCGCCGGAGATCCGGGCGGCGCCGGTCCGGGAACCGGCGAATAGCCCCCGACGACACTCCCGGGCCGTCGGCGAGCCTGTAGCCACCGCGCTCTCCGGGCCGGTCCGTTAACCTTGGCGAATGCGACCCCGCATCAGCGCCGGGATACTCATGTACCGGCAAACGGCTCACGGCCTCGAGGTCCTCCTGGTCCACCCCGGAGGGCCGTTCTTCGCTCGCCAGAACCTGGGCTTCTGGTCGATCCCGAAGGGCGAGGTGGGGCCGGACGAGGCCGACTTCGAGCAGACCGCCAGGCGCGAGTTCGCCGAGGAGGTCGGCCATCCCGTACCCGATGGCGAGCTGATCCCGCTCGGCTCGATCACGCAGAAGGGCGGCAAGACCGTCTACGCCTGGGCAATCGAGGGCGACATAGACACGGCGACCATGAGCAGCAACATGTTCGTGATGCCGTGGCCGCCGTTCGGCAAGAAGCGCCAGTGGCCCGAAGTGGACAAGTGGGTCTACTTCGATCGCGAAGACGCCCGCCGCCACATCAAGGACACCCAGATACCGCTCCTCGACCGGCTGGAGGCCGCACTCGCCGGGCACGCCGGCTCGGCCGCTCGGACGCCGGAATGACGGACGGCCACGTGGCGCGGGCCGGCGCCACGGTCATCGAGATGGACGGCGTCTCGGTCGTGCGGGGCGGCTCACTGCTGCTCGACGACGTCGGCTGGCAGGTGCGCGAGGGCGAGAGGTGGGTCGTGCTCGGCCCGAACGGCTCGGGCAAGACCACCTTGATCTCGATCGCCGCCACCTACCTGTGGCCGTCGCGCGGAACCGTGTCGTTGCTGGGCGAGATGATCGGCACGGTGGACGTTCGCGACATCCGGCGGCGCATAGGCCTGGTCAGCGCCTCTCTCGAAGCCCGCATTCCGCCGGAGATCAAGGCCCTGGGCGTGGTAGTCGCCGGCGCCACGGGCGCCATCGCGCCCTGGTGGGACCGGCCGACCCGAGCCACCACGGAGAAAGCCCGGGAGCTGCTCGCCACGGTCGGCTGCTCCGGGCTGGCGGACCGACGCTTCGAACTGCTTTCCTCGGGGGAGCGTCAGCGCGTCCAGATCGCCCGCGCCCTCATGCTCGACCCTGAGCTCCTGCTCCTGGACGAGCCGTCGGCGGGGCTGGACCTCGGAGCGCGCGAGCAGCTCGCCTCGTTGCTCGCCCGGCTCAACGCGGACTCTCGGCTGGCGGCCACGATCGTCGTCACCCACCACGTCGAGGAGATATCGCGGGGCACGACCCACGCCCTCGTGCTGCGGGCCGGTCGGGTCGTCGCGGCCGGACCGGTTGCGGAGACGGTTTCGGCCGACGTGCTCAGCCGGGCGTTCGGCATCGCGCTCGAGGTGGGCCGCTTCCGGGGACGCTTCACGGCCCAGGCCAGGGTCCACGCCGACGTCGAATGAGCGGCCGTGCCCGGCCGGCCGAAAGCCCCACGAGGCGGATCCAGCGCCGCTGTTGACTGGACGTACCGCCGCCGGGCTGGCCCGCCTTTAGGGGTGTTCCCCTACACCGATACCCCCACGGAGCGGACGCGTCGGACAAAGCCGGCTCCGCTCGGGGAGTTGGCATGCGGATCGGACAATCGACGGTGGAGCTGGCTTCGGCGCGCCAGGCCTCGACCTCCGATTCGACCCGAGCCACTCTCCAGGCCTGGGTCGGCAATCGGCCGAGCTCAGGTCTGGCCGCAACGCTGGCGGCTTCGGGGCGCAACGATCTCGCGGCGATCACCCGGATCTCCTCTCAGGCATTCGTCTCGGCCAGGACTTCGGCCGAGGCCGCGGCTCGAGCCGCGGCCTCCAGATCGGCCGCGGCCGCAGCGGCTCGACAGCTGCTCGCGTCGGCCAACGCCGACAGATCGACCGCGGCGACGGCGGTGGCTGATCCGTCGGACCCCGCCGTTTCGGATCCCAACCTCTCGGTCTTGATCCTCCTCATCGAGCGCCTCACCGGACGCAAGGTCCGCCTGATCCACCCCGGCGACGTACCGACCGACGCCGACGCAGGAGCTGCGGCGGCCGGCCGGCAGGCAGCGACCAAGGTGGCCGCCGGTCAGGCTTCACAACCGGCCAATCAGAGCGCCGGCTGGGGCGTGGCCGTTCATGTCGAGCAGGTGCACCGGGAGACCGAGACGACCGCGTATTCGGCCAGCGGGTCCGTCCAGACAGCCGACGGCAGGGCGATGGCCTTCGACTTCCAGGTCTCGATGCACCGCGAGGAGACTCGCACGGCCACAGTGGACATGCTGGCGGGAGACGCCGCCCGCAAGGTGGACCCGATCGCGCTCAATCTCAGCGGCGGCCCGGTGTCTCTGAGCGCAACGCGAGCGGCATTCGACATCGACGCCAACGGCACGACCGAGCAGATTGCCCTGCCGGCCGCGGGGACCTACTTCCTGGCGCTCGACCGCAACGGCAACGGGACGATCGACGGCGGCGGCGAGCTCTTCGGTCCGCTCAGCGGCAACGGCTTCGCCGAGCTGCGAGCGCTAGACGGCGACGGCAACGGCTGGATCGACGAGGCGGACGCGTCCTTCGCGACCCTGCGGCTGTGGTCCGGACCCGACGCGGAGACGACCTCGCTGTCCGCGGCAGGAGTCGGCGCCCTATACGTCGGCGCCAGCGTCGGGACCCAATTCGAGGTCAAGGCGCCTTCGGGCGAGAGCCTCGGTCAGGTGGTCTCGTCGGGCGTCTACCTCGCCGAGGACGGGACCCCCGGCGCCATGCAACAGGTCGATCTCACGGCCTGAACTTTCAATCGAACCTTCCCCGGCGGAGCGGCGGCACACGCTCCGCCATGCCTGCCACACGCCCGAGTCGGACGGTTCCGGGCGAATGAGCCGGGCCGCGACCTGGCGATGGTCAGCCGGGCCGCAACCAGGCGATCGTCGGCCAGGCCTCGTCGGCCGTCCCGGATGCCTCGCCCTCCGACGGCTCCGCCCTCGACGCCTCCGACGACGACGCCTGCAACTCTGCCGTGGCTTCCCTGACGCCACGCTCCTGAGAGCGCGCGCGGGCCTTGCCGCCGTTCGTGCCCTCGCCCGAAATCCAGCGCTCCGCCGCGTCCAGTGCGTCCACTGGGAGTCCGGCGGGATCCGACCTTACAGGCACGGCAAGAAGCTCGGCCTCCACTGGAACGGCCACGGGCTCACGCTCGATGGGTATGGCGCCGGCATCGCGCGCCGGATGGCCGCCCCGGGCCCGATGGCGCGGCTCGCGATGACCGCTGCCGGTCGCGGCCTCGCCGCCGGCCTCGGCGGCGGCGTCGCCACCGGATTCGGCACGAGACGCGGCCTCGGCTAGAGCGGTCGCCCGGGCGACGGCGGCTGCCTCGGCGTCGCGCCTGGAGCCGACGACCAGTTCGGGCTCGAACTCGGCGCCGCTTGTGACCGTGCTGTAGCCGTCGAGCGATTCCACGACATCGGTGGGCTCGGCTGCCCGGTACCCCACGGCGGGCGAACTCGAGAGGAGCCGGCCACCCCTTGGCGGCGACATGTCGCGAAGGGAGTCCAGCCTCGCGACGAGACGAAGCACGGCGTCAACCTCGTCGGCGCCGAAATCGCCCGCTGCCACCGCCGCAATGGCGCGCCGTTCCCGATCCACCGGATCGAGCCACAGCAATTCCTCGAGCACTCTCTGGCGGCGGGATACCCGCTTCGAACGCTTCCAGAACATAGCCACTCCTGATCTGGCCCTTGCCGACTACCCGCGGCACCAGATGGCCGGGAGAGCCGGTCGCCCCCGAACGACCCGGATCCAGCACAGAATAGGACTATCGTCCTAGTACCTGCAGGCTGCCACAACAGGCACACGCTCGCAACCGAGCGGCGCGCCCGCCGCAACGGGTAGGTCGGGGCCCTGCGAATGTCCGGTGCGCCTCGGAACCGGCTCCGGACGGTACCCGCCGGGAAGGCGTGCCACCGCCACTGGGGCCATCCAGCCAGCCATCAACCCCTCGTGTAGAAGCCCGCCATCTCCCGGGCTCGCCTGGCCAGGCGCTCACGGAACTCCGCGGGCGAGATCACCTCGAGGTTCTCGCCGAAGGCGAGGATCTGGGACTCGGCGTATTCCATGTCGCCCAGGGGCATCGTCAGAGTCAGCCAGTCGCCGTCCCTGGCCGCGGCGGCCACC
>DAHXON010000029.1:0-2370 GCA_027364875.1 Chloroflexota bacterium | reverse complement strand
GGCACGTGCCGGGCCAACTATGTCCGAGACCCGCCACAGGCTGGACTCCCGAACCCTGACGAGCGCCTCGAACGATGGCAGGCTGGCCTCGTAGGCCGCGACCGAGCGCTCCCAATGCTCGGCGAGGTCGAAGTCGTCAGGCCGGACGAAGCGTTCGGCGTCCGTCTCCAGGGTGACGATTCGAGAGATACGGTAGGTCCGCAGCTCCTCGCCGGCGCGGGCCACCAGGTACCAGACGCCGGCCTTCAGCACGACCCCGAGCGGATCGATCAGCCGCTCGACCTCCTGATCGTCGCCGCCGCGGCGGTAGCGCATCTGCAGGCGCCGGTCGGACCAGACGGCGTCGGCGATCTGCTGCAGGTGAGGCGTGGCCTCGGGCTCCGTGAACCAGCCCGGGGCGTCCAGATGGAAGCGCTGGCGGATCCTCGAGGCACGGCTGCGCAGCTCGGGCGGGAGGGCCGCCAGAACCTTGAGCTGCGCCGCCGCGAGGACGGTCCCGAGACCGAGCTCCGCGGCAGGGCCCGGGTAGCCCGAGAGAAAGAGCGCCTCCGCTTCCTGCGGAGTCAGCCCGGTGAGCCTCGTTCTGTATCCCTCCACGAGTTGGAAGCCGCCATGGGCGCCGCGATCGGCAAAGACCGGGATCCCTGAGGCGCTGAGCTCTTCGACGTCGCGGTAGATGGTGCGGACCGAGACTTCCAGCTCGTCCGCCAGCTGCTGGGCCGTCATCCGGCCTCGCGACTGGAGAAGGAGCAACACGGAAATCAGTCGGCTGGCTCTCATTCGGTCAGCGTAGTGGATTTCAACATTGAATTCCTGACAGATGGGGTCAGGTATGAGCGGTATGGTTCGGGCGTGATCGAGAACGGCGATGGTGGAGTCGCCGGGAACGAGGCTCGTGACCGGCTTTCCGGTCTCGAGATGACTCGGAGGAGAGCGATGCGTCCGTACCGGACCTGGATTGAGTTGGAGCAGCTTAGAGAGGCTCGCAGGCGTGCCCGCGAGATCGCGGAAGACTGGAGGATCGCGAACAGCCGCGGTCTCGGAATGGAACGGGAGTCGATCGGCGGCTCCGGCGAGGCTGTCAAGGTCGTCCGCCGGGCTGTCGGACGCGGTCTCATCGGCATTGGAAGCAGAGTCCTGCCGGGTCAGCAGGAACCTTGTGCCTGATATTCCGGGTCAGGGAGGGTCGCGGCGGAGCACGTCGCGGCCCTCTTCTGGTTTGAGTGGCTTTCTTGGATCGACCACTGGCGCCGGAGGCGCGAATGCCGCACGCTGATCGCATGGAGAGCGCGGACACGGCGAGGTCCAACCCGCACGATCCCGGCGTCGAGGAAGCACGGCAGCGAGCCGCCACGGTCGAGGCCGCGGCAGCTTCGCCCGTCGTGACACCTACAGGTTCGGTGATCCGTATCGGAACGGCCTCCTGGACGGATCCGACGATGATCGCGCCGGGAGTCTTCTACCCCAGGGGCGCCGATTCGGCCGAGGAGCGGCTCGCTTTCTACGCGGACACGTTCCCGGTCGTGGAGATAGACGCGACCTACTACGCCCTGCCTTCGGCACGCGTCGCACGGGCCTGGGTGGACCGGACGCCGCCTGATTTCGTCTTCGATGCCAAGGCGCACGCCCTGATGACCGGCCAGCCGACGGAAGTGAAGCGCCTGCCGAAGGACATCCGCACGGCGCTGCCGGCTGAGCTGGCGGCGAAATCCCGGCTCTACGCCCGGGATCTGCCGGCCGAGCTCCGGGACGAGGTCTGGCGGATGTTCCTCGAGGGGTTGGAGCCACTCCGTCAGAGCGGCCAGCTAGGTTCCATCCTGCTCCAGTTCCCCCGCTGGTTCTTCCCCACCGGCGAGAACCGCGACTTGATCCTGGATGCTCGCGAGCGCCTCGGCGAGATCCGATCTTCGGTAGAGCTGCGGAGCGAGACCTGGTTCAACGAGAAGAACCTGGACCGGACGATGAGGTTCCTGCGCGATCACTCCATCCCGTTCGTCATGGTGGACGGTCCGCAGGGTCTCCGGAGCAGCGTGCCTCCAGTGATGGCAGTCACCTCGCCGGAGCTTGCCATCGTCCGTTTCCACGGCCGGCGGGTCGAGACCTGGGAGGCGAAGGACATCCCGGTCGTGGAGAGGTTCCGGTACCTGTACAGCGACGAAGAGCTGCGGGAGTGGCTGCCGCGTATCCGCGAAGCGGCCGAGGAAGCGCGCGAGATGCACATCCTCATGAACAACTGCTACGCGAACTACGGCTCCACGAACGCCCGAGAGCTGGCGGCCATGCTCGAGGAGGAGCTGCGGGGCTGAGCCGGCGGTGGCGGCATCCGCGTGCGGCGGGCGCCGGGCGCCACCTTCCGAAACGCCGCCCGAC
>DAHXON010000028.1 GCA_027364875.1 Chloroflexota bacterium | reverse complement strand
GGCTCGCTGTGGCTTGACCGTTCATCCTCGCCCTGATATAACGACCATCGATATATCGAGCATCGTAGTAGAAGGGGACGGAGTGACGAAGAGCCAGCTGGCCGACCTGGGCAGGCTCGAGGAGCCGTCGCTGCTGGTCCTCGTCTCGCTCAGCAGCGGACCGAAGCATGGCTATGCGATCCAGACGGACGTGGCCGCATTCGCGCGCGTGCAGCTTGGGCCGGGAACGCTCTATGCCATCCTCCCGCGCCTCGAACGAATGGGATTGATCCAGGCGCTCGCGTCCGATGATCGACGTCGGCCGTACCGCCTGACCGGCGAGGGGGCGGCCAGGCTGCGGGCGGAGCTCGATCGGCAGGGTGCCATCGCCCGCCTCGGTCTCGATCGCCTGGGGGCGGAGCGATGAAGACGCTGCTCGTTCGACTCTATCCGCGTCGCTGGCGCGCTCGATACGGCGACGAGTTCGAGGCGATGCTCGAACAGCAGCCGGCCAGCGTAGCCCGGGTCGCGGACGTGCTTCTCGGCGCGCTCGACGCCCACCTGACGGCCAACTCGCCCGAAGGACGCGGCTGGTGGCTGCGCCGGCTTCCCGGGCTCGTGATCGCCTTCGGCGCGCTCGTGTGGTCCGTGGCGTTCGCAATCCGCGAGGCAGGCTTCGACCAGGATGCGATCAACCTCGCGTCCGTCTTCGCACCGATGGGCGAAGTCGTAGTCGGGCTCGGCGTCCTTGTGCTGCCGCCGCTCTGGACCGGCGGCTCGCGCGTCAGCCGTTGGGTGAACGCGGGACTCGCGGCCGCGATCCTGGTCGGCGGGTCGTACATCCATGCCGTCCACCTGCTTGGTTTCCCTTGGTGGACCGACTACCAGGCGTTCGAAGGAGCCAACGCCGGGTTCGCACTGTTGCTGTGGGGGACGTCGACCCTCTGGGCGGCGGCCATGCTCGCCCGATCGCGATTGCCGCGGATCCCGCTCTTCGTTCTTACGGTCTTCTCAGCCATGCTGATGGGAATGGTCTGGAACGGCCACTTCGGCTACGACTTCGATCCCACAGGTGGCCCCAGCTTCAGCCTCCCAACCGAGATGGCCGCGCTCGCCTGGCTCGGCATCGGTCTATCGGTGCTCTTTCGGACGCCGTCCGAGTGGGTGGCCGATGCGCCGAGCACGGCCGCCCACGGTAACTAGTTCCGGGGCCTGGCCCATCTCCAACCTCTCCAGGCCCGTCCTCGGGCTGCCTACCCGGGGCGTAAGCAACCGGCGGTTTGCGCGTCGAATCCTTACGCCCGGCGTAAATCCCGGCTCTGACTGCTCGATGCTTACCTTGGGCGTAAGCAACCGACGGTTTGCGCGTCGATCCCTTACGCCCGGCGTGAATCCCGGCTCTGCCTGCTCGATGCTTACCTGGGGCGTAAGTCTCGGTCCGCGCTTTTCGCGATCGACCGCCGGCGGCGCCGGAAGCGCCAAAGAGCGCGCGGCTATATCCGGCCTGCATGCGCTCTATTCACCGCGCCTTATGCACCCTGCATAATCACCGCAACGCTTGCGCATAGGAGCCCCGGTGATGCATAATCCGCGAACCATGGTCGACCGAGAGTTCTCCAAGCCCAAGGCGAAGCGCTGGCGGCCCTGCCCGGAGGCAAGGCCCTAGGGCTCGGCGGAGTTCGGAGTGAACCGCGGAGCCAGGGGTGAGGCTCCGGAGGGCCGCGACACCGGTAGCGGTGGCCGCGGCCTTTTGTTTTGCCCGAAAGCATCGACAGCGCCCACAGGCGCGCCGGAACGCAACACGAATCGGAGGCAACGGAATGCTTAGCATCGTCGCGGGAGACGGGGCAATGGGTCGCGCGGTCGCGGCCGCCCTCGCGGGCCGCGGCACTCCCCCGCTGGCCATCCTGGGCATGCCCGCCTCAGACGCCGGCCACGCCCCCGAGCGCTTCGACGGGGCGGAGATCGTCTTCGACTTCAGCACGGGCGAGGCCGTCGTGTCCAACCTCCGGGCAGCCACGCAGGCCGGCGTCCGCAGCTTCGTCATAGGGACCACCAACTGGGCCGCCGATCGCCCCGCCGCGGAGGGCCTCCTGCGCACGGCCGGGGCCTCGGCCGTCGCGTCGCCCAGCTTCAGCCTGGGAGTGATGCTCTTCGCCCGCCTCGTCGAGGAAGCGGCCCGCCTCTTCGGCCCGTTCGCCGAATACGATCCGTACATCGTCGAGTGGCATCGCCGGACCAAGGCGGACCGCCCCTCCGGAACCGCCCTCGAGCTCTCCCGCCGGCTCATCGCCGCTCACCCGCGCAAGACGCGCGTGGCCACTCCGCGGACCCACGGCTCTCCGGACCCGGACGAGCTGGACGTGGCCGTCATCCGGGCCGGGGCCGCTCCGGGTATGCACCTCGTCGGCTTCGACGCTCCGGGGGAGAGCCTGGAGATGCGCCTGACCGCGCGGGACCGCTCGGCGTACGCCGCCGGCGCGCTGACGGCCGCGGACTGGCTGCTCGCCGAGCCGCGCGCGCCCGGCTTCCACTCGTTCGAAACCGTAGTCAACTCGATGATCGCGGCCGCCCGAGAGCCGGCCGCCACTTCCCGCTGAACCCAACCCCGCGACAAGCCCAGAAGGAGCCCGAAATGCCCGCAGCCCGCCAGTTCAGAGGAGCGTTCACCGCCCTCATCACCCCCTTCAGAGAAGACGGCTCGATCGACGAGACGGCGTTCCGGAACCTCGTCCGCCGCCAGATCGACGCCTGCATCCACGGCCTGGTCCCGTGCGGAACCACGGGCGAGACCCCCACGCTGAGCCACGAAGAAGACGAGTGGGTCATCGGCACCACGCTCGAGATCGCCGGGGCGCGGCCGAGCCGCGACCGCCTGCGGGTGATCGCCGGGACCGGGTCCAACAGCACCCAGACCGCCATCAAGTCCACCCGCCGGGCCGCGGCGCTTGGAGTGGACGCGGCCCTCGTCGTGGCCCCGTACTACAACAAGCCCGACCAGCGAATGATGGAGGCCCATTTCCGGGCGGTGGCAGACGAAGGCGATCTGCCGATCATCGTTTACAACATCCCCGGCAGGACGGGCGTGAACATCGAGGCGGCCACGCTTCTGCGATTGGCCGAGCACCCGCGGATCGTGGCCGTCAAGGAAGCGTCGGCGAACATGGAGCAGATCCAGACGATCCTGCGCGAACGGCCGGCCGACTTCTCGATCCTCTCGGGCGACGACAACTGGACGCTGCCGCTCCTGGCGATGGGCGGCGACGGCGTGATCTCCACTACCTCCAACGAGATCCCGGGCCCGATGGCGGAGATCTGCGACGCCGCGTTTGCCGGCGATTGGGATCAGGCGCGCCGCCTGCACGAGCGCTGGCTGCCGCTGATGCGGGCCAACTTCGTGGGCGGCCCGAACCCGAGCCCGGTCAAGACGGCAATGTCGATCATGGGCCTCTGCGGCGACACGATGCGAATGCCGCTTCTCCCGCTCGAAGAGCCGTTCCGCGGTCGAATGCGAATGCTGCTCGAGACGCTCGGCCTCGTCGGCGAGAGCTCGAAGTCGACCGCGCCGGCCGTCGCCGCGCCCGGCCGCGCATGAGCGCTCGACCGGCGCTCGGACCGAACGCTTCGGTCGAAGAGATCCTGCGGGCGCTCGACTCCGGCGCGATTCGAGCCGCCGAGCCGGACGCCCAGGCACCCAGCGGCTGGCGCGTCAACCCGGCGGTCCAGTCGGCCATCCTCGGGCTGTTCGCCGATCGCGAGACCCGCACCTGGGATTTCGACGGCATCCAGTTCCGGGACCGCGTCGGCCTGCCGCCCAAGGACCTCCTTCACTCGGTCGAGGCCGAGGCGGCGCTCGCCGCGGGAAAGCCGTGGCGCGTCGTTCCCGGAGGCACGAGCGTTCGGGCCGGCGCGTACCTCGCGCCCGGAGTGACCGTCATGCCGCCGAGCTACGTCAACGTCGGCGCGTGGATCGGCCAAGGCACGATGGTCGACTCGCACGTGCTCGTCGGTTCGTGCGCCCAGATCGGCTCGCGGGTCCATCTCTCCGCCGGCGTGCAGATCGGCGGCGTGCTCGAACCGGCCGGCCGCCGGCCGGTCATCGTCGAGGACGAGGCGTTCGTCGGGGCGCAGGCGGCGCTTCTCGAAGGCGTGCTCGTGCAGCGTGGCGCAGTCATCGCGGCGGGCGTGGTCCTGACCGGCACCAGCCGCCTGTACGACCTGGTCCGCGAGCGGGTCATCGTCGGAACACTCGAGCAGCCTCTCGCGGTCCCCGCCGGAGCCGTGGTTGCACCGGGCGTCCGGCGGGCAAGTGGCCAATTCGCCACCGAACACGGTCTTTCGCTCGCGGCGGCTATCGTGGTCAAGTACCGCGACGAACGCACGGATGCGCGGGTCGCCCTCGAAGAGGCACTCCGATGACCCAGACCGAAGACCCCGCGAGCGCGGCCGCCGAAACCGACCTCGACGGCATCCTGCAGGGCGGCCGCCTGGCCGGCCTCGCCCCCGAGTCGCTGGCACAGGTCTTCGGCACGCCGTTCTACCTATACGACCTGGACCTGATCGGCCGGCGCGTCAAGGCGCTCCGCTCGATCCTGCCGCCCGGCTTCCGCGTCGCCTTCGCGGTCAAGGCCAACCCGGCTCTGGCGGTCGTGGCCCATCTGGGTCGCTCCGGAGTCGGCGCCGACGTTGCATCGGCCGGTGAGCTGGCCCTGGTCCTGCGGGCCGGCTTCGATCCCGCGAACGTCGCCATGACCGGGCCCGGCAAGCGCGACGACGAACTGGCGGCGGCCGTCGCGGCCGGGATCGGCGCCATCACAGTCGAGTCGATCGGCGAGCTACGGCGTCTCGAGTCGATCGCCGCTCGGGCCGGTCGGCGCCAGGCCGTGCTCCTGCGGTTGGCCGTCTCGGAGGACGCGCGGCTGGAGACGGTCAGGCTGATCGGAGGCGTGGAAGGCAAGTTCGGGATGCCGCTGTCCACGCTGAGCGAGGCGGCGGCGATCGCGGCCAGATCGCCCAACCTGGACCTGCTGGGCCTGCACGCGTTCGGTGCGTCGAACCTGCGGGACGCCGACCAGCTCGTCGCGCACGTGGCCCAGCTCGTGGACGTGGCCCGCGACGTGACCCGTGAGGTCGGGGTGCGGCTGCGCCTGGTCGACGCGGGCGGCGGCCTGGGAATTCCCTATGCCGACGACGAAGAGCCACTCGACCTGACGCTGCTCCAGCGGCGCCTCCAAAGCCTCCGAGCGCGGTGGGACGAGGTTCCCGAGCTCGGCGACATGCAGGTTCTCCTGGAGCCCGGCCGGTTTCTCGTGGGCCCCGCCGGCGTCTACGTGGCTCGAGTCGTGGACGTCAAGGGCCCCGATTCCGCCCCGGTCGCGATCCTGGACGGCGGCATCAACCATGCCCTCCGGCCGGCCCTGATCCGGAGCGAGCACCGTCTTGCCGTGCTCGCGGCCGATTCGATCCGCGCCCTCGTCCCCGTGACGGTCGCCGGGCCGCTGTGCACGGGCATCGACGTCTTCGCCACCGGCACGTGCCTGCCGCGGCCGCGGGTGGGCGATCTCGTCGCCGTCCTGGACATGGGCGCCTACGGTTTCACGGAATCGATGCCCTGGTTCCTGTCGCATCCAGGTCCCGCGGAGGTCGCCGTGAAGGGCGGCGTTGCCCGACTCATCAGGCCGCGGCTGGATCCCGAGGACGTGCTGGAGCGCCAGATCGACCCGAACTGGGAGTCCTAGCCGCCCGCCGGCGGGGGCGCGGCCTCACTTCCTGCCGACCCGTCCGGACAGGGGCCGCCCCGACGTGTTACAACCAGCGCGTGAGTGTCCAGCACGACCCGGCGCGCCACGTGCCATATTCCGTCCCCGAGCGCGCCAGGGAGCGCTTCGTCCGTTCCCACGCGGCCCGGTCGCGGCCCCTGCTGCCTCACTCCCGCAACGGCTGGATGGTGCTCGGCGCCGTCGTGCTGGCGCAGGTCGTGCTCGTCGTGCTGCTGCTGCCCGGCCAATCCACGGCCGTGACCGGCGCGTCCGGCTCACCGGGCTCGTCCGGCCAGGCGGCCGTGCCAGCCTCCGCGTCCGTTCCGAGCGGCGCCGTTGCGACCGAAAGCCTGGCGCCCACTCCCGAGCCGAGCCGAGACCCAACCATTCCGCCCGCGAGCCTGACCGGCTACGTCTGGCCTCTCGCCGCGCCGATCATCACCCTGCCTTTCGGGCCGTCGGAATGGGGCGACTTCTTCTACCAAGGCCAGCGAATCCATGACGGAATCGACATGGCCTCCAACTGCGGCGACCCGGTCTTCGCGGCCCACGACGGCACGGTCCTCGCGACGGGCACGACCTTCGACGACCAGCTGGGCTGGGTGGAAAGCCTTCAGCCATACAAGGACCTGTTCAACCGGAAACACTGGTGGAGCAGCCTGCCGCTGACGGTCGTGATCGACGACGGAGACGGCTTCCGTTCGATCTACGCCCACGAGTACAAGATCACGGTCAAGGTGGGCCAGACCGTCAAGGCGGGCCAGGTCATCGGCTACGAAGGCGCGACCGGGAACGCGACCGGCTGCCACGTCCACTTCGGCCTGTTCAACCCGAACGAGACGGCGACGTTCTCGCTCGATCCGGGGATCGTTGCCCGCGACCTCCTGCCCGAGCACGAGGTCGCCCGGGTGGACCCGATGTACGTGCTGCCCTTCCGCTGCGAGATCGCGGAGATGCGGACGATCTATCCGGACAAGGCCAGGGCCTGCCCGATAGTCCCGACGGCGCCGCCGACCAAGAAGTAGCGGGCGAGGGGTCGGCGGCCCGGCGCCCGAACGAGCGGCAGATGGCGGCGTCAGGACTTCGAGTAT
Organism: Chloroflexota bacterium; assembly: GCA_027364875.1. Taxonomy (GTDB): domain Bacteria; phylum Chloroflexota; class Limnocylindria; order Limnocylindrales; family CSP1-4; genus Fen-1039. Next base: position 29,725 of record DAHXON010000028.1, on the reverse strand, counting down.
CGCCGCGCAACCAGCGCGTAGGCGGGCAGCCGGAGCAGCGCCTGGCTGAGCGGTGCCGCGGGGGCGCCATCGCGGCCCACGACCGCGAGCAGGGAATCGGTGGCGGTGGCGGCGGCCGGCCGGGCGTCCACCTCCGCGAGATCGACCGCCACCCGGCCGTCCTCCGCGGGACCGAGCTCCGCGATCGTCGATTCGAGGGAAGTCGCCCGCTCGGCCGACTCGTAGACCCGGCGGACCTCGCGCTCGGCGTGCCAGCGCGGGCGGCGGAGCAGGATGGCCCGCCAGACCCGGCCCACCTCGGCCGTGACCGTACCGTCGCCGGGACGCGGCGCCGGCGAGAGAGCCTCGCCCCGGGCCCAGAGCGCGGCCTGATGCAATAGCGCGTACTCGTCCAGGTCGGCGTAGTGGCCCAGGTCGTCAGCGGGCGAGCCCTCGCCGAAGATCGCCTGGATGCTCGGCCGGAATACCTCCGCCAGATCCAGGTCGATGGCCCGGACGGAGCGGTGGAAGTAGATCTGCTGGTACATGAACAGCCGGGCCGTGAGAAACATCTCGAGGGCTCCGAGGCCGGGCTCGTACAGGGAGAGGCCGCGCTCGCCGACGAAGCTGTATCGCCGAAGCCTCTCCACGTCCACGGGCCCCGTTGACACGCCGATGAGAAACGAGTCGCGCCGCACGTAGTCCAGGTTGTCCACGGTGAACACGCCCGAAAGGAGCGGCTGGAGCCAGCGGAGCCAGAGCGGCATCGAGGCGTCGGAGAGCGCCGGCTTGGAGATCAGGAACGAGAGCCAGCGAGGATCGATCGTCTCCTCCGGCCGAAGCGCGTCACGCGAGGGGATCTCGCCCGGTGCTCTGCGGATCTCCCGGATGAGCTCGCCCAGCTCGCGTTCGATGATCAGCTGCGAGAGGTCCTCGTGGGTGAGGCTCTTGCCGCGCCGGCGCGGGTCGGATGGCGCGGGGAAGTGGCACAGGACGTGCTCGTCGAAGAAATGGGCGAACGGCCCGTGGCCCACGTCGTGCAGCAACCCCGCCAGCCGCAGCGTCTCGACCACCAGCCCCTCCGACGGAACCGTCTCCCCGGATTCCGAGGCCAGCGTCGCAGCGAGGCTCGGGTAGAGGTGTCGGGCCCACAGGCCCGCCTCGTGCATCACCCCGAGGCTGTGGGTGAAGCGGCTGTGCTCGGCCGTGGGAAAGACCCACCGGGCGCTCTGGAGCTGGCTGATGCGCCGCATTCGCTGGAGCCAGGCGGAATCGAGGATGTCGCCTTCGGACGCGGATTCCTCGGCCAGGCCCAACCGGCGGGCATGCTCGGGGGTGAGTCTCTTGGTCAGCTCGATGTAGCCATGGATGGGATCGCTGAGCAGGTTGACGCCCCACAGGAGCGGATGGCGTCCGGCCGGAGCGATCGGCGACTCCGGATCGTCATCGGGCGGAAGCGCGTCGAGCTGCATTGCCCAAGACTAGCCGACCCGGCGCCGCTTGCGCGCCCTGCGCGGAAGTGGAGCGCGATCTCCTCCCGAGCCCATGCCCGGGCGACCCGCTCGGGACTACGGGTTCGACATGGGGTACGGCGAGACTATGGTTACCAGCGGTTGGCCGGTGAGGTAGTCGACGATGATGATCTCCCGCATCTCGAGGAGCGGCGAGTCGCCTATCTGGCAGAACGAATATGAGGTGGTTGGGGGCGATTCCAGCGGCTGAGGAGAAGACAGCTCTCCAGTACATGTCCAACTAGTAGGGTTCCGGAGAACGATCTGCCAGACCCATCTGGCGGACCCCCCCGGGCTCGCCGACTCGCCGGCGGCCCAGCCGAACCCGATATCGACCATAAGGGTGACCGAGAGGATGTCCTTGTCGTCGAAGCTGTTAGCCCTCCTGGCCGATTCGATCGCGGCGGCGAGGGTCACTCCACCGGCGGGGGCGGGCTCTGTCACCTGGATCGTGGCACCGTGCAGTGACACCACGTGGCAGCCCAGCTCGAGCAGGCATGCGGCCTCCTCCGAGGCCACGCTCGGTGGAACGGTCGGCGCGGACGAGGGCGGCCCGGACGTGGTCGGCACGGACGACGCGGCCGCCGTACTCGGCCCGTTCGGCCCCCCGGCGCCATCCTTCGGCGCCAACGCCAGCCCGAAGCTCAGTCCAAAGAGCAGACACACCACGGCCACGACAGGGAGCACGGGAGGATGCGGAATCGCGCCCCCATCCAGTCGACCGCGCAAACGCTCCAGCTCCGCCGGCGTCTCCGCGTCCGTTCGATCGCGCATTCGGTCACCCCCGTCGCCGACTAGTATCGCGCGGCGGCGGCCCCAAGGATCCCCCCGATTTCTGCCCGCAGCTCGGGCGGGGCGAGCACCTCAACCTGGGCGCCCCACTGAAGGATCCAGCGCCGGATCTCGAGAGTGCCCGGAACCCGGGCCCGCCAGAGGATGGAGCCGTCAGCCTCGCGGGTCACCTGCTCGGTCGGGTGCCAGGTCGTCTCGGTCACGAGCGGCGCGATCGCCGCGTCGAACCGGAGCTCCACCTGCACCTCCTCCTGATCCGCGATTACTCCCCAGGCCCGATCGAGCCCCGCCTGGACGACCGCGGGATCGGGCGGCTCGAAGGTGTCGGGGGTGAGCGCCAGCTCGACGATCCGCTGCAGCTTGAACGTCCGAACCGCGCCGCGGGATTCGTCGAAGCCCATCAGGTATATCGCCCGCGTCGTCGCGGAGGCTTCGATGAGGTACGGGTGGACGCGGGCGCGCCGCAGCGGCCGGCCCGGGCTGTAGGTGGCCGCGTCGTAGGTCAGCTCGACGATCCGCCGTTCGGCCCACGCCCGAGCCAGGAGGCGGAGGTGGCGCGTCTGCCGGTCGTCGGCGGGCCGGCTGGCCAGCACGTCGATCGTCCGGGCGAGGTGGCCGGCCACGACCGGCGGCAGGATCTCGGCGAGCTTCTGGAAAGCGGCGCCTGTATCCGGGTCGTAACGATCTGCAAACTGGGCCATCAGCCGGGCCGCGAAGAAGAAGGCAACGGCCTCATCGAGGGTCAGCCTCAACGGTGGCAGGAACGCGCCCTCGACGATGCCCCATCGGCCGTCCTCGCTCCACAGCGGAATCCCGATCTCGCCTTCGAGCGCCTGCAGGTCGCGGTAGACCGTCCGCCTCGACATGCCCACGAAGCTGGCGATCGCGTCGGGGGAGGCACCTTCGGGATGGGACTGGAGGTAGCGGACGACCCGATAGAAGCGGGCCAGCCGATCGTGCTTGGCCGACGAGCGCTCCGACGGATCCGCCAGACCCTTGTCGGTCATCGACTAGGTCCGCGGCGCCGAGATGGAGACGCCGCTGTCTCGGTCGGTGGCGGTCATCCGAACGTTGAACGTCGCCAGAAGTCCGTGGGGCAGGATGTCCTGCGCCGAGCCGTTGACGAATCCCTCGACGCGGCCGAGCTCGCCGTCGCCGAAGATCCAGTAGTCGAGCTGGCCCCGCCATGCCTTCACGCTGGCGTCTCCCGACAGCCAGGCCAGCTGCGGGAAGGTGGCCATGAAAGTGGGCCCGTCGACGGCCACCCGGCATCGGCGGGCGCGCGCTCCTTCCACGTACTCCAGGCCACGATCCTCGGCCGTTGCTCGGTTCGTCTCGGAGAGCGCCTGCTGGAGTGCGGTCGCGTCGAGCATGTCCGCTCCAAGGCCGGCTTTGCCGGTCGATTGCCACTGCCCGTCCGGCTCGAGGGTCCAGGCCGACGTCCCGAGGACCACCACCCCATACTCGACGAAGAGGTCGCTGCGGGTAACCTGCGCCTTCCAGGACACGTTCGCTCCAGAGCGACTGCCGGTCAAAGTCGCGGTGCCAGCCGATCGGCCGTCCACGTCGCCCCAGATGTCCAGTTCGACCTGGGAAGAGCGGGCGTCGACGATGACGCCGTTGCAGGGCGGCGGAATGAGCGCCGACGAAGTGGGGCCGAAGCGTGAGTGAACACCAGGTCGGTCGGCGAGCGCGGCGTTGTCGGCAAGGCTGACGCCGGTGAAGACAGCACCGATGACGAAGGTGGTTGCCAGGGCGAAGCTCAACGAGGCGGCCAGCCGCCGCCTGCCGATACCGACCTCGGAGATCAGCTGCCGGCTCAATCCCAGCCCGGCGAAGAGGCTGGTGGCAAACAGAGCGAGAACCCAGGGATAGACCACCTCGAGCGACGGCAGGAGCGGCTGAGTGCCGCCCTCGACGATCTGGTTGGAGAGTCCGGCAATCGATGGGAGCAGGAGGAGGCTCGCGCCAAGGCCGAGCCAGAAGACGCCGGCGGCTCCCCGATCGCTGCGGACGAGGGGCGGCCACACGATCGCGGCAACCGATACGGGCAGCGGAAGCGTGGCCGCGAGCCCTACGAAGATGTCGACGGGGCCGCCGGGCCGGTATGCGGCCAGGGCGATCAAGCCGCCGAGGCCCCACAACACGGTCAGGGCGACGGCCAGCAGGCGGAGCTCGAATTGGCGGACACGCACGCGCCAAGTCTAGCGACGCCGGTCCAGGCCGAGGCCCGTCATCGCCAGACGCGCGAAGCGGCTCGCGACGCGCGCGAGCCGGCGCGAGAACCGCACCCGGTCGGGCCTGTTGCCGCGGCGCCGAATCGAGGCGATTCGCCGGTTTCACGTCCGGGCCTACCGGGACGGGTTGGTATTCGTAATCCGAACGCACGAGTGCTGGACCGCAAGTACCGCACACATAGGGACCCGAAGAGGGCTCGTGCGAAGGGCTCGGAAAGCCGACTGTTCCACTACGGGGGGAAACGCGAACGGAAAGGTTCTGGAAATGGCTGGACAGGCAGATCGAAGCGCCGCTGGTCGAACCGGACCCGTGTCCCGGCGGCCGGCCGGGCGCGGACGGTCCAGCAGCAACGCTCCCAAGCTCAACTCAGTTCCGGTGCCGGTCGGCGCCGACGAAACGGCCCAGGCAACCGAGGCCCAGGTCGCCCTCTCGCTGGCGGCGCCCCTCGCTCCGGACCTCGAGCCCCGCGAGATACGAACCCAGGCGGCCTACCGCCTCCTGGTCGCCGACGGGATCGCCGGCGCCGACGCCACGGCCCTGATCGGCTACGTCGTCGGGCTCTCACCGCGCGAGTCGCGCTGGAGCCTCAAGCAGATCAATCGCCTGCTGTTCCTCCGCAATCTCTACTCGAGCACCGAGTGGGGCGATACGGAGCGGCAGCCGGCCTGACAACCGAGTACCAGCAGCCTCGGGTTTCTTCTCCTCCACCCCGAGACTTGCGCAATGTCGAGGCGGCGCCCGGCTTCCCAGGGCGCCGCCTCGACGCGTCCGGGCCAATCCCACCCGAAGCCCGACGCGCGGATGCCGCGTCGACTACGATGCGGTCGATGACTCGCCCCTTCGTCAGCCTCACGACCGACTTCGGCCTGGCCGACCCTTCCGTCGGCATCTGCAAGGGCGTGATCCTCCGGATCGCGCCCGACGCCCAGATCGTGGATGTCAGCCACGCCATCCACCGCCAGAACCCGCTCGAGGGAGCGGCCCTGCTCCAGGTCGCTCTTCCGTATCTCCCCACCGGCGTTCATGTGGCCGTCGTCGATCCAGGAGTCGGCACCGAGCGGCGACCGGTCGCGATCCTGACGGCCCGCGGCGACCATCTCGTCGGCCCGGACAACGGCCTCCTCGTTCCCGGTGCGGAGGCGCTCGGCGGGATCGAGGCCTGCCGCGAGCTCGTCGACGAGCGGTACCGACTATCGCCGGTCAGCCGCACCTTCCACGGCCGCGACATATTCGCTCCGGCCGCCGCCCACCTGGCCCGCGGCGTCGCGCTGGAGGAGTTCGGGCCGGCGGTGGATCCCGGCACCCTGGTCCGATTGGAGCTGCCCGCGCCGCGAGGAATGGGGGGCAAGCTCGAGGCGACGATCGTCTCGCTCGATGCCTTCGGAAGCGCTCAGCTGCTGGCCAACCGGGCAGATCTGGAACGGGCCATCGGCACGGTGGAGCCGGGCATGAGGCTCTCCGTCGAGGTCGGCACTACGCCGGCGGCGCGATGCTTCGAAGCCACGTGGCGCCGAACCTACGGTGAAGTCACCACCGGGGAAGCCCTCGTCCTCGTCGACTCGTACGGGCGGCTGGCGATCGCGGTGAACGGCGGCGACGCCGCCCAGATGCACGGGCTGGGGTCAGGACAGAGAGTCCGGCTCGGAAGGGCTTGAGTCCCGCCGGACAGCAACACACCCGAAGGAACCTACTCGTTGCGTGAGCTTTGATGTCATCGCGGCTTCTAGCAAACGCTCGGCCCCTTCGGGTGCACCAACTACCCTAAAGAGTCGCGAGACCCTCCACAATCGGGTTTTCCACCTAGATCGAAGAACGGTCTCGCAGTTGTGCACCATCTGTCCACCGATGGGGACAACTCAATCAGCAGCGATTCAGCACGCCGGAGCTGAGCGAGGAGCCACCTCACGGCTAAGCGCCGGAACCGGCCTCCATCATCACCGGCATCTGCGGCATCGCGGCGACGACCCATGGAGCGGCGGCGATCGGGGCCACGACGGCGTTGGAGAGCATCCGGAGGATGCCGGGCGTGACGCGGAAGACCGAGCTCTCCGTCCCGGCCGATGCCCAGACCCACTGGTAGGGAGTGAGGTCCTGGTCCATCAGGACTCGCGTCCCGCGGGCATGCCCGATGGGCGGAATCCCGCCGATGGAGAAACCGGTGAGGTCGCGCGCCTCGCGAGCCGAAGCTCTTCGTACGCTGCTCTCACCCGTCACGGCGGCCAGGAGCTTGAGATCGACCTGGTTGGTCCCGGACACCAGGCAGATGATCGGAGAGAGCCTTCCCTCGGGCCGCGGAGCGACGAAAACGATCGATTTGACGATCTGCCCCAGCTCCGCTTCGACAGCCGCGGCCGCCTCCGCCGCGGTATGCGTGGAGACTTCGTAGGTTCGGATATCGAGAGTCACGCCCTTGCGAGCGGCGACCTCGACGACCCGCGCGATTGCAGGATTCGTAAGCTCGGTCACTTCGCGAAATCTACCATTCGTTCGAACTGGGCCGGTGAAAGATAGCGGACACTACGCCAGTCGGAACAGTGTCAATACGCGGTCCCCTGAGTGAATGACCCCGTTTGGGACCCAAAGGTTCTCCCTATAGGTATTCGACGGTGGCAGCTATTTGGATGTATCGATTTCGCAAGATTCCGCGGCGGCCCGCCTGATGGATCCGAGGCAAGCCATCCTGTTCGACTGGGACGGCACGATCGTCGATTCGGTTCCGGCGCTTTTCGAGGCCGACTCGGCCATCTGCCGCAAGCTGGAGATCCCGTTCGACCGGGAGATCTTCAAACGGGCCTTCTCGCCCAACTGGCGGCGCATGTACGAAACCCTCGGCATCGCCGCCGAACAGATCGAGATGGCGGTCTCAGTGTGGGCGGAGACCTTCCACAACGGCGACACCAGGCCTTTTCCCGGCGTTAGGTGCGCATTGACTCGATTGGCCGCCTGTGGATATCTGCTCGGGATAGTCACAGGTGGATCTCGCGCGGCGATCGAGCCGCAACTCGAACGCCTCGGGCTGGCGGAGCTGCTGAGCATCCGGGTCTTCGGCGATGAACCGATAGACGGCAAGCCGGACCCGACTCCCCTGCTGCTGGCCCTGGAACGAGCCGGTGGCGTCCGCCCGGGCGACGCGGTCTACGTCGGCGACGCGCTCGACGACATGAGGATGGCTGCGTCGGCGGGCGTCGTCGGAATCGGGATCGTCTCGATGCTCGCCGACGCTGACGAGCTGATCGAGGCCGGCGCTAGCTCCACAGCGCCCTCGGTCGACGAGTGGGTGAACGTCCTGCTGGGACCGGGTCCGGATCCGGAAGGGGCGGCGGAGCCGGCTAATCGAGAGGCTGTTCTCTGAACGCCCGGCTCAAGAGCACATAGGCGGCCAGCGAGACGGCGAGCGACGGGAGCGTCCCGCCCAACCAGCCGACCCAGGTCGTTTCGGCGATGTAGGTCGCCACTCCGGCTCCCCAGGCGACGAGGGCGATGGGATTGACGCCCCAGAGCCGGGCCACGCCGGCGGTGCGAGCGGCCCCGACGGGATACAGCTCCGCGTCCGTGTAGCGCCGGCGCCGGACCAGGAAACGGTCGGCGAATAGCACGCCGAACAGCGGTGTGAAGAGCGAGCCGACCAGCAGCAGGAAGTTCTGGAAGCTCGCCAGGTCCACCGACAGCGCGATCGCGAGGCAGACGCCACCGATTGCTGCCACGAGTGAGCGCGTGGGCAGGGCCGGTATCACGTTCTTGACGGAAATGGCGCTCGAGTAGATGTCCGCGAAGGCGTTGTCGGTCTCGTCGCCCAGCAGCAGCGCCAGACCCCAGCCGCCGAACGCGACCGTGAGAATCGAGCCGATGAGGTTGCCCGAGGGCAGCGTGAGGACCAGCAGCACTCCGAGCAGGTAGCACATGACGTTCGCCACGGCATAGCCCGCGAACGTGCCCGCGAACGATGTGCGGGGGTCGCGGGCGAAGCGGTTGAAATCGGCCGCCAGCGGCAGCCAGCTGATCGGCATGGCGACGACCAGATCGATCGCCTGGGCGAAGTTCATGCTGCCGTCTCCGGGCCTGGCCCAGATCGCGCCCAGATTCCCGTGACTCACCGAGTAGACCGCCATCCAGCCGACCGTCAGCAGGACCAGCCAGATGCCGAACTTCTCGAGCCACTGGCGGACGACGACGATCGGGCCGCCGAGGCCGAGCAGGACGGCAACGACCCCCCAGACGGCCACCCACAGCGGATAGCTGCCGTGGCCCATGATCGGACCGCTCAGCGTGGCTGAGGCGTTGGCCATGATCACGATCTCGAAGGCGCCCCAGCCCACGAGTTGGACGACGTTGATCAGACTGGGCAGGTAGCTGCCGCGCAGCCCGAAGCTCGGTCGGAGGCTGACCATGGACGGGATGGCGTGCTCGGCCCCGATCGCGCCGGCGAGTCCGAGCATCAGATTGCCGGCGAGCGTGCCGATCACGATCGCGGCGATCGCTTCCGGCAGCCCCAGTCCGGGGACGAGGTACGAGCCGGCCTGCAGGACCAGCAGGCCGACGCCCAGGTCAGCCCACAGGACGAAGTGATCGAAGAAGCCGAGGACGCGGAAGGCCTCGGGGACGCGCTCGACACCGACGGTCGCCGCGCCCAGGTCGTCCCGCGGAGCCGCGAGCGGCTGGACGAGCTCAGCCACGGCACACCCCCGAGGTCGCCGAGGTCGCCGAGGGAAGGCTAGAAGGCCACATAGCCGGCCTCCTGGATGTCGATGGGCACGCCCGCCTCGAGGAAACGGACCGCTCCGCCCTCTCGCGCCGCCGTCACCCGGCCGATCACGCTCAGGCGGACATCGGGCGGCAGCGCAGCCTCAACTGCGGCGAGCATCGCCTCGGGGACGGAGAAGAGCAGCTGGTAGTCCTCGCCGCCGGTTAGCGCCAGCTCGCGGGCCCGAGCGGGCCCGAGCAGCGCGACGGCTTCGCCGGAGAGTGGCAGCCGGTCCACGTCCACCTCGATCTCCATGCCGCTCGCCCGCGCCAGGTGCCACGCTTCGCTCGCCACGCCGTCGCTTATGTCGATCGCGCAGCGCACGCCCGCCCCGGCCAGGGCCGCTCCCAGGGCGAGTTGCGGCCAGGGCCGGTGGTGCGCGGCCAGGAGTGGCACGGCTTCCGGCCGCGCGAGAACCGCCGCGTCGCCCGCCACGAGAAGCGCGAGTCCCGCGGCCGAGGCGCCGACCGAGCCCGACACGACGAGGAGATCACCCGGCCACGCGCCACCGCGCCGGAGCAGCCGGTCCGGGTCCGCGTCGCCGACCAGCGCCACGTTCAACACGAGCGGCCCGGGCGTGCGAACGGTGTCTCCGCCGACGACCCGCGCACCAGTGATCCGGGCCAGCTCCGCAATCCCGTCGTAGAGCTGCTCGGCGAGGTCCGCCTGGCCCGGGAGCAGCGCTATCGAGACGAGTGCGCGGCCGGGTCGCGCACCCATCGCCGCGAGATCCGAGAGGTTCACGGCCAGCGCCTTCCAGCCGAGATCTCGGGCCGTGGTCCAGTCGAGCCGGAAATGGATCCCCTCGACGAGCATGTCGGTGGTGGCCACGACCAGCCGGCCGGGCTCGGGCGACCACGCGGCCGCGTCGTCGCCGATGCCCAGGCCACTCTCGAGCGGCGCGAGGCGGGCGGCGAGGCGTTCGATCAGGTCGAACTCGCCCACGCCTCGGGAAGCGTTCATGCGGCGGCGCACCCGGTGGCGGGGCCCCCGGTGGCGGCGCCTCCAGAAGCGGCGCTTCCGGCGAGCGGTCCCGGGTCCGACGAGGACGCCCGCGCGGCCTCTGCCGACGCCACGAGCTCCCGGACCGCCTGTTCCGGGTCCGGAGCCTCCGTGATCGCGGTGATCACCGCCAGGCAGTCCGCCCCGGCCACGATCGGCAGCGCCGCGTTCTCGGGTCTGATGCCGCCGATGGCCACGATCGGTGCGCGCGTCGCCGCCCGCGCCTCGCCGAGGATGGCGAGACCCGGAAGGGCGGCGTCGGCCTTGGTGCCGGTGGGAAAGACCGCCCCCACGCCGAGATAGTCGGCCGCCTGGACGTCGGGAGATGCGAGCTGTTCGACGTCGGTGATCGACAGGCCGATCAGCGCGTCCGGGCCCATCAGCCGGCGCGCCGTCTCGAGCGGCAGATCGAGCTGGCCCAGGTGCACGCCGTCGGCCCCGCTGGCCATGGCGACGTCCACGCGGTCGTTGACGATCAGGAGGGCGCCGTAACGGCTCGTCAGGGCTCGGATGTCGAGGGCGATCTCGAAAGCGCGCCGGGTACCCGATTCCTTTTCGCGAACCTGGATGACCCGGACTCCCGCCCGCAGGCACGCTTCGGCGATCTCCTGCGAGGTGCGCCCCGCGCTGAAGGCCTCCTCCGTAACGAGATACACCGGCGACCGCCGGAGCAGCTCGCGCCTTCGCAGTCGTTCCGGGGTTTCCCGGTCGTCCCGCGGGGCGTTCATGCAGGTTGCCTCGCGAACACGTCGTATCTGGCCAGCCGGCCGAGCGCGGCCGAGTCCAGCGACGCGACCGCGTCGAGCAGGTTCGATCGGAATGTTCCGGGGCCTTCGCTCCTAGCGGCGGCGATCTCCCCGGCCACGCCGAAGGCGATCATTGCCTCGGAAGCGGCGAGGAATGGATCCTCTTCCACAGCGAGGAATGCGCCGACCATCGCCGTGGCCATGCAGCCCGAGCCGGTGATGCGGCCCATCAAGGCGTGGCCGTTCTGGATGCGGGCGCCGCGGTTGCCGGCCGACACGTAGTCGACCACGCCGCTTGCGACGGCCGCGCCGCCCGTCCGTCGGGAGACCGCCCGCGCGGACTCCTCGGGAGAATCTGCTCGCACGGAGTCCACTCCGCGCACTTCCCCGCCCAGGCCGGCGATCGAGGCGAGCTCTCCGGCGTTGCCGCGGACGACCGCGATCTTCAGCTCGGAGAGCAGGCGTTCGGTCGTTTCGGTTCGCAGCCTGGTCGCCCCAACGCCGACCGGATCGAGGACGATCGGGACGCCTCGGGCGTTGGCCTCTCGCCCGGCGATCAGCATCGACTCGATCCAGGCGTCCTCGAGCGTCCCGATGTTGAGCACGAGCGCGCCCGCGAACGAGACCATCTCACGAACTTCCTGGGGCGCGTGAGCCATGACCGGCGAAGCGCCCGCGGCAAGCAGGACGTTGGCGGTGTCGTTCATCACGACGTAGTTGGTGATGTTGTGGATCAGTGGTGTGCGCGAGCGGATGCGTTCGAGCGAGGCCGCGGTCAGCTCGGCGAGATCTGGCTCAGGCATTCGACGACCTCCAGAGGTGGTTCACGGGTCCGTGTCCGGCGCCCAGGGGCTCGGCGTTCTCGATCGCTCCCTGCAGGTAGGCTCGAGCCTCGCGCGCGGACGCGTGCGGATCCAGGCCGCGGGCCAGATATGCGGCGATCGCGGCGGAAAAGGTGCAGCCGGTGCCGTGGGTATGGCGAGTGGCGACGCGCCGGCCGGTCAGGGTCTCGAAAGTGCGCCCGTCCCAGACCAGGTCGTCGGATCGGTCGCCTTCGAAGTGGCCGCCCTTGACGATGACCATTTGCGGTCCGAGGTCGGCGATGCGCCGGGCAGCCTCCCGAGCCGAGGCGGCGTCCACGACGTCCACGCCCGAGAGAACCGTGGCTTCGGGCGCGTTCGGCGTCACGACGGCGGCGAGCGGCAGGAGCTCGTCGCGGAGCGCCTTGACGGCGTCCTCGCGGAGGAGCCGGTCGCCGCTCTTGGCCACCATCACCGGATCGACCACGAGGTGCGCCAGGCCGTGGGCGCGGATCCGGTCGGCGACGACTTCGATGATCGAAGCGCTGGAGAGCATCCCGGTCTTTGCGGCGTCGGCGCCGATGTCCTCGAGGACGGCGTCGATCTGGGCCGCCACCACTTCCACGGGAATCTCATGGATCGCCCTCACTCCGACCGTGTTCTGGGCGGTGATGGCGGTGATCGCGGAGGCGCCGTAGACCCCGAGGGCGGCGAAGGTCTTGAGATCGGCCTGGATCCCGGCGCCGCCGCCCGAGTCTGAGCCCGCGATGGTGAGCGCCCGCGGCCGGCGCCGGGGTTGCGCGTCCGCCCCTCGCCGGTCCTGCCTCTCGGCCTGCGTCTCGATGCTCAATTCCGGCCACTCCATCTCGTTCCGAACAAAAAGCCGCCGACTCCCGGGAGTTCGGCGGCGGAGTGGTGAGCCTGCTTCCTTCGCTGGCATTACCCAGATCAGGTACGGCGGGTCTGCGGCCGGCAAGGCCGCACTCTCAGCGCTTCTGCGCTCCCCGGAGGCGTATTCGGTTGCCTCGATCTTAGTCGGAGGAACGGGAAGGCCGCAAGGACGCCGGCCGCCCGGCTCGGTTCGATCCGCATGCCGGGAAGGCAACAAGGGTCGAGGCGAGCGAAATCGGCGCGCTGCTAGCCTTGCCTGCATGAGCAACATGCCGAAAGTGGGCGAGCTCGCCCCCGATTTCGAGCTCCGCGACGACACCGGCGGCAGCCACCGCCTCAGCGGTCGCCGCGGCCATTACACGGTGGTCTATTTCTACCCGGCCGATGACACGCCGGGCTGCACGAAGGAAGCCTGTTCATTCCGAGACAACCACGCCGAGTTCGAAGCAACCGACACCGAGGTTTGGGGCCTGAGCCCACAGGGCCCGGAGAGCAAGGCCGCCTTCAGGGCCAAATACGGGCTCCCGTTCACGCTCCTCGCCGACGATGATCACAAGGTGGCCGACCAGTACGGCGTCTGGGGCGAGAAGATCAGGTACGGCAAGGCGTCGATGGGCATCCTCCGGACGAGCTTCCTCGTCGGCCCCGACGGAAAGATCGCCCGGGTCTGGGAGAAGGTGACGCCCGAAGACCATGCGGTGGAGGTCCTCGCCGCTCTCCGCGAAGCCCAGGCAACCCCCGCCTGACCGCCCCCGAACGCCGCGAAACCGTTGTTCGCCGGCCGACGGCCGAGGTCGAGGCGGCGCCGAGGACCGGAGCGAGCGGGCTTGAACGCCCGTGAGCGAGGACCGCGAGCCAGGCAAGCCTGGCTTTGGCCAACGAAGGCATCGGCCGGCTGACGGCGGGCAAGAGAAGAGGCTTCGCCCGTGGGGGGAGACGAGCGAAGCCTCGGGCCGGATGATACTGCTACTGGCGCAAGTCGGAAGGACCCCATTCGGGCGCCTTCACGAAGGAGAGGCATCATGATGGTGCGCTCCGACAACAGGTTCGAGGGAGAACGAAGCGAAGGAATGAGCGAGACGATCGAGTCCAACAGCTGGCGTCCGGCACGATTCATGGTGATCGTCGGCCATCCGGACGACGCCGACTTTGGCCCCGCCGGGACCGCGGCGGCCTGGATCCAGGCAGGCTCCGAAGGCTGGCTGGTGTGCTGCACCTCCGGCGACGCGGGCGGCGAAGACCCCGACCTCGACCCGCTGGAGCTGGCGCTGGCTCGCGAAGAAGAGCAGCGCGAAGCGGCCGCGGTGGTCGGATACGAAGGGGTCACCTTCCTGCACCAGCCCGACGGCAACCTGGCCAACGACCTGCCGCTGAGGGAGATGCTCGTTCGGGAGATCCGCACCTTCCGGCCCGATGCGGTCATCTGCGGCGACCCCGAGGTCGTGATCCACACAGGCGGCGGGGTCAACCACACCGACCACCGGGCGGCCGCGATGGCGGCCGTCGACGCGGTCTACCCGGCTGCTCGGAATCCCATGGCTTTTCCGTGGCTTGCCCGGAACGGCCTGGCTGCTCATCGGGTCCGACGCATCTTCCTGATGTGGTCGAACACGCCGGATACCTGGATCGACGTTTCGCCGACCGCCGAACGCAAGATCGAGGCGCTGCGCTGCCACGCGAGCCAGCTCCATGACCCCGAGGCGGTCTTCACTCGAGTGAGGTCGCGGCTGGCCGAGCAGGGGGCCCGGATCGGATCCGCGGCGGCCGAGGCTTACCGCGTGGTCGTGCTCGATCCGGATCCAACGAGCGAGACCGCGGACGTCGCCGAGGGCATGGCGGAGGCATCCGGAAAAGCCGCCCGGACGCCGACGGCCCGATAGCGAAGCCCGCCCGACTCGCGCGAGGTCAGGAGACGGACTGAGAGAGCAGCAACGGCCTGAGCCGCTGCCATTCGTTCCACATGTCCGCGAGCTGCTCGGCCCGACGTCCGAGCACCACGACCAGCTCGCCGAGCGCGAGGGACGGCGCGCGGCCGGCCAGGAAGATCTCTGTGGCGACTCGCACGCTCCGGAACAGCTGGGCCGCCTCGGCCGGCTTGGGCCAGTAGTGGATCCGGACCGGATACAGGCCGGCGCTGCTGATCGCGAGGGCGAGGTCACGCTGGTCCGGCACTCGGCCGTCGACGAAATCGCCGAAACCGTCGTATCGGTAGCCGAGCGCGGTCAGGCCCCTGGCGACTTCCTGGGCCTGTTCCCGGGTGAACATCCGCCAGAACGGGTGCCCAGGAGAGAACTCGAAGCAGGCGTCGTCGATGGCGGCAGCGATCGCCGCGTCCACGAAGTTGGAGAGGCGAAGCTTCCAGGCGCTCCGCAGCGTGGGGTTTCCACCCGCCAGCTGGACAACGAGCCAGTTCAACGTCCACAGGTCTCGGTTCAGCAGCCGCACGATGACCTGCGGGGGATTGGCTCGGAGATCGAGCCGGAGGCCGTCCGGCGCCGGCTCGATCGGACTCGCGGAGTCTCCGACGGGCGCCGATCCAACCGCCACGTCCGGCGTGGATCCGACGGCGGCCATCTCGGCCGGGATTACCTGAGGTACGGCCGCGGGCAAGGGGATGGCACCGGAGGCCGCCTCCGTGGCCGCCGCCTCCGTGGCAACTGGAAACGAGGTCGGCTCATCGACGCTGGGCGATTCCACCTCCGATTCGCCGGTGACACCCCGCTGGGCTGCCAGGCAGGCTTCCCGTGCCGCCTCGGCAGTGGCCCGGGCCGCCACCGCCGCCTCCATCAGCTTGTCGCGCTCGGCGAGCAGCGAATCCGCCGTCTCGCGTTCGCGCAACAGCCGAGTCTGGGCAAGGCGAATTCGACCGTTGATGCGGTTGATGTCCGTCAGCCAGCCGAGCGCGGCCCCTTCTACGGCAAAACGATCCGGGGCGGTGGAGATGGCGGCCTTGAAAGCGGCGTGGGCATGCTCCTTTGCCGCGCGACTCGCGGTTGGGTCGGCGGCAAGCAGAACATCCGCCAGGACCGCTAGCTGGGCTTCCGTCCGATGGCGAGCGTCGGCCGCCCTCGCGTCGGCCATCTCCGCCTCTCGCTGGGCGAGCTCGGCGAAATTGCACCGTATCTCGACCAGCCGCTGCCGGCTGGCCTCGCGTTCGGATTGGCCGCGTTGAGATGCGCCCAGGCTTTCAGGATGGCCCGAGCCCTGATCAGAGCCCAGTGGAGCCTACCTTTCAGCGAATCGAACCCCGGCCGACCGGGGCCCGAACTGCTCGGGCGGGCTCGATCGCCGCGAATCCCGAACTATGCCCGAGCCCGTGTGGGCCGGCGATAATTCCGAGGATCAGGCCTTGGGAGTGGCGGCCGCCGCTCTTCGGCCTCGATTCGTGCGCCGGTCAGGTGTGAGCAGCCCGACCAGGAAACCGTCGCCGTGCTTTCGGACCGCTATCTCGACGTTGGCATCCGCGGCGACGCGCAGCAGGCGCTGACGAATCGTGATCGGCTTCTCTTCCGGATCAAGTCGGACCTCGAATACCTGCTCGGGTCCCTTGAGCTGGCCGATCATTCTCTTGAACTGGCGCTGCTGCTGTTCACGCTCCCGCGCAGCCGGGCTCAGCTCCGTTCGCCGCTGGCTGCCCTTGTCCATGAGCGCCGGGTCAGCCTTTCTGACAGTGACCATCGCATCCTCACTTCCCCGCCGGGGTGAAATGTTGGCCCTTGGGCGACATTCGACGTCGAATATACCTCCCCCAAAGAAATATGGAACAGATGACTTTCTGTGGCAGTCGAAATCGCGACCGAAATGAGGATGGTGATGAAGTCCCGGATGAGTCGGACCGCGAAGTATGGGTCGACGCAAGGCGATCTCCCTCCGTGTGAAACGTCGAGACGGCCGCGAGATGGGACGGAACAGCGCATTCATCACTTGTCGTTCGCCCGGCAGGGCCCACTCGGGGATTGAAGCGGACGAGCCGGTCGGCATGGGCCGCTGCCCGGTTGCGCGGGATGATCCACGACCCTTCCGGGTGGGCCTTTGGAGTGCGATAGACGACCGCCGGCGCGACACGGAAAGGCCGCCCGGCTAGACTTCGGCCACGAGCCCGTGTGCGGGGTGGCCGCCTGATGTCCTCCGCTCGTGGCTCAGCGTCCCGCTACCTGGACGCTGTCCGCGAAACATCGCTCGATTCGTAGGGCAGGTGATATGGCAATCAAGGCTGGCGTCGCACGGGAGACAGCTCCCGGCGAGCGTCGAGTGGCGCTCACTCCCGATTCGCTCGAGAAACTCCGGGCCGCGGATGTGAGCGTGCTCGTGGAGCGCGGGGCCGGCGCCGGAGCTTCGTTCACCGATCTGGAGTACGCGGACGCCGGCGCCAAGATCGTCACGACGTCGGTGATGTACTCCCAGGCGGACGTCATCCTGCGGATCAACAGGCCGTCGCCATCCGAGGCAAGGCTGCTAAGAGATGGCCAGGTCGTGATCGGCCTCCTCGCGCCGATGCTCGACCCCGCCGCGATGGCCGAGATGGCCGGACGAGGTGTCCGGGCCGTCAGCCTCGACGCTATCCCGCGCACGCTCAGCCGGGCCCAGAGCATGGACGCCCTCTCGTCCCAGGCGAACGTGGCCGGCTACAAGGCCGTGCTGATGGCCGCGGACGCGTTCGGACGGTACTTCCCGCTCCTGACGACTCCCGCCGGCACCGCCAAGCCCGCCAACGTCCTGGTGCTGGGCATCGGCGTCGCCGGCCTGCAGGCCATCGCCACCGCCCGCCGCCTCGGAGCACAGGTCCGGGCATATGACGTCCGTCCGGAAACCAGGGAGCAGGCCGAATCGCTCGGTGCCCAGTTCGTCACGCTGAGGTCTGTCTCCAACGGCTCCGGCCAGGGCGGCTATGCGCGCGCCCTTACTCCCGAGGAGCAGGCTGCCCAGCAGGACGAGCTCAACGACGTCATCGCCTCGCAGGACGTGGTGATAACCACCGCCCAGGTACCGGGACGAAAGCCGCCGGTCCTCGTCTCGGCGACGGCCGTCGAACACATGAAGCCCGGCTCGATCATCGTGGACATCGCCGCCGGCGAACTGGGCGGCAACTGCGAACTGTCGGTGGCGGGCAAGGTCGTGGCCACATCCAACGGCGTGTCAATTCACGCCCCGACCAACGTTCCCGCAACGATGCCCACAGGCGCGAGCCTGTTCTACTCCCGCAACATCTCCAATCTCCTTCTCCACTTCGTCGAGAACGGAGAACTCGACTTCGATTTCGAGGATGAGATCACCGCGGCGACAGTCATCACCTTCAACGGCAGAGTGGTCCAGGCGGCGACCGGCCAGCTCCTGCAAACGGCAAATCCGGGAGGCGCCAAGGCATGAACGTCAGCACCCTGCTCGATTCACTGACGGTCTTCGTCCTGGCGATCCTTCTCGGCTTCGAGGTCATCAGCAGAGTTCCTGCCACTTTGCATACGCCATTGATGTCGGGCACCAACTCCATCCACGGCATCGTGCGCGGCGGCGCCATCGGACTGGCCGCCACCGCGGACAACGGACTGGCATACGTCCTTGCGTTCGTGGCCATGGTTTTCGCCGGAGCCAACGTCGTGGGCGGCTACTGGGTCACGGACCGGATGCTCCAGATGTTCAGACGACGACCCGTCCCCGGGGGCGGAAAAACGGGAGCCGAGAAACCGGCCGCCGGCACGCCCGAGCGATAGGAGGGGACGATGGACAGCACCAACATCGGCTATCTGGTACAGCTCGCCTTCATCGTCGGGGCCGCCCTCTTCGTCCTCGGGCTGCACCTCATGAACTCGCCGGCCACGGCCCGAAGCGGAAACCGGCTGTCGGCGACCGGCATGGTCATCGCGGTCCTGGCGGAGGTCCTTCTGGTCGCCGAGAACGGCGTCCAGCCGATCAACTGGGTGATCATCGTGGTCGGCCTGGTCGTCGGCGGCGGGGTGGGCCTGCGGCTCGCCCGAACCGTGGCGATGACGTCCATGCCTCAGCTGGTCTCGCTGTTCAACGCCGTCGGCGGTGGCGCGGCGGCACTCCTCGCCCTCAACGACTTCGTGGCGCTCAACGGCCAGCGGGTCCTGGCGGGCGGCGCTCCCGGGCTCGACGGCTGGCGGACCTTCTTCATCCTGGCCGACGTCCTCATCGGCTCCATCACGTTCACCGGTTCGCTGATCGCTTCGGCCAAGCTCATGGGTCTCATCCGTGGTCGTCCGATCCTTATCCCGGGCGGCCGGATCATCACCTGGGCCACGATCGTGGTCGGCTTGAGCGTGTCGATCGTCCTGATCCTGGCCGGCGCGGGCGCCGTGACCTACGACTCGGGCGTCCTCTCGATCCTGCTCGCCATCGGGCTTGCCTGCGCCCTGATCTTCGGCATCACGATGGTCCTGCCCATCGGCGGCGCGGACATGCCGGTCGTGATCTCGCTCCTGAACGCCTTCACCGGCACGGCCGTGTCCATGGCCGGCTTCGTGGTCGGTAACGTGATGCTCGTGGTGGCCGGAGCGCTCGTCGGCGCCTCGGGCGCGATCCTGACGCGACTCATGGCGAATGCGATGAACCGCTCCATCGCGAACATCATCGTCGGCGGCTTCGGTGCCGGAGAAGGCAGCCAGACGGAGCTGTCCGGCGTGGGCGGAACGGTCCGCGAAGTTTCCGTGGACGACGCGGCCATTCAGCTCGCCTATGCCAGCAAGGTGATCATCGTTCCGGGCTACGGCCTTGCGGTGGCGCAGGCTCAGCACGGGGTCCGCGAGCTGGCATCGCTTCTGGAGGCCCGCGGGATCGAGGTTTCGTACGCGATCCACCCTGTGGCCGGGCGCATGCCGGGCCACATGAACGTCCTGCTCGCCGAGGCCAACGTCCCCTA
Organism: Chloroflexota bacterium; assembly: GCA_027364875.1. GTDB lineage: Bacteria > Chloroflexota > Limnocylindria > Limnocylindrales > CSP1-4 > Fen-1039. The sequence goes on along the minus strand of DAHXON010000028.1, from coordinate 10,148 downwards.
CCCGCAGCTGCGGGAGATGGAAGAGGTCAACCCCGAGTTCGAGCGGACGGACGTGGCGCTCGTGGTCGGAGCCAACGACGTCACCAACCCCTCGGCACGGGCGGACCGATCGAGCCCCATCTACGGCATGCCGATCCTGGACGTGGACCGGGCCAAGTCCATCATCGTCGTCAAGCGGTCGATGGGCCGCGGCTACGCCGGCATCGACAACCCGCTCTACGCCAACCCCAAGACGGGCATGTTCTTCGCCGATGCCAAGAAGGGCCTCCAGGACCTCGTGACGGCGGTCAAGGCCCTATAGGGCTCGAACCGGGACGGCTGGCGGCCCGGCGTCACCCGAACGCCGTATGGACGGCCGCACGGCCTGAGTACAACATGCTCGGGCCGGCAGGCGGGCAACCTCCTGGCGGGTTGGCGTGTGTCGCACTGCGGGAGGCCCCGGGGCAGGCTATCGTGCCCCGATCAGCCAGCAGGTTCGGGGGACGATCGTGTCCGAGCTAGAGGCACAGGAGCGTTCAGCTATCGAGCGTCCCGTTCTGCCCCGCGGCGCCGCTCGCGCCGACCTCCGCTCGCCCGACCAGTTCAGGATCATCTTCGACAGCGTCACGGACGGCATCCTGATCTTCGAGCCGAACGGGCGGATCCTCGAAGCCAACCCGGTGACATGCCAGCGGCTTGGCTACACCCGCGACGAGCTGCTGACCATGACGATTCTCGAGCTCGATACGGCAGCCAGCGCGGCCCTCTTTGAAGCCCGAATGGAGCTTGTCTTCCGCGAGGGTTTCGCCACCTTTGAGGTCGAGCACACTCGCAAGGACGGTTCGACGCTGCCTCTCGAAGTCGGCTCGCGGGCGATCCAATTCGACGGCAGGGCGGCCGTCCTCAGCGTCCAGCGCGACATCACCGAGCGACGGCGAGCGGAGGCGGAGGCACGCGAGCAGGCCCGGCTCGTGGAGGAGCTCCTGGACGCCATCCCCACCCCGATCGTGTCGAAGGATTGCGAGGGCCGGATCCGCCACTGCAACCGGGCCTTCATCAAGTCCTGGGGCCTCACCAGAGAACAGGTGCTGGGCAAGAGCATCAGTGAGCTCGGCCTCCCGGGCGGCGACCAGTACGCGGCGATCGACGCATCGGTGATCCAGTCGGGCCAGGTGATCCAGCACGAGAGCTGGGTTCCCGTAGTCGACGGGGCGCGAAGGATCCTCATGACTCGGGCGCCGATGCGATGGGAGGACGGCGGCATCCGAGGCTCGGTCACGACGGCCGTGGACATCACCGAGCGCTACCTGGTCGAACAGGCTCTCCGCCAGTCGGAGGAGCGCTTCCGGACCCTCTTCGAAAGCGCCAGCGACTCCATATTCATGATCGAGACGGACGGCAGCTTCCTGGACGTAAACCGAGCCGCGGCGGAGTGTCTGGGCTACACCCAGGACGAGATGCGGGCTATGTCGATAGCCGACATCTGCCTGCCCGATTACCGGCCGCTGATACCAACCGAGCTCGTCGATGTCCTGGCGCATGGGCGCAAGGCCCTGGAGAACATCCACGTCAGACGAGACGGAAGCACGATTCCGGTCGAGGTCGTCGTGACCGCGATCGAGATGGAGGGCCGCCAGGTCCTCATCAGCATCGCCCGCGACGTCTCCGAACGAAAGCGGGCCGAAGCCGAGAGGGCAGCCCTCGAGGATCGCCTCCGCCAGGCCCAGAAGATGGAGGGGATCGGCCGGCTAGCCAGCGGCATCGCCCACGACTTCAACAACCTGCTCACGGCGATCGGCGGATATGCGGATCTGGCGGCTGTGGGGCTGGCCCAGGAAGACGAGCGGCGCAAGGACATCGAGCAGATCCGGCAGGCGAGCGATCGCGCGGCGAGCCTGGTCCGCCAGCTCCTGCTGTTCGCCCGCGGGAACGCGATGGAGCCGCAGGTCATCAGGCTCGGCGACGTCGTCGATCGTCTCAAGCCCATGCTCGAGAGGCTGATCGGGGAAGACGTGGAGCTGACCGTCGAGGTCGCGGCCTCGCAGGGCTCGGTGCGGGCGGATCCCGGCCAGATCGAACAGGTGATCCTCAATCTGGCGGTCAATGCCCGTGACGCGATGCGAAGGGGTGGCCGGCTCAGGATCCGAGCGGTCGAGGTCGAGCTCGACGAGGAAACCGCCGCGGCTGTCGGCGCGGGGCCCGGACCGTGCACCCTGCTCGAGGTGTCGGACACGGGCTCTGGTATGGACTCCGCCACTCTCGAGCATCTCTTCGAGCCGTTCTTCACCACCAAAGGCCCCGGCGAGGGCACCGGCCTCGGCCTGGCCACGGTCTACGGGATCGTCCACCAGTCCGGCGGCTCCATCCGCGTCCGGAGCGAGGTGGGACGCGGATCCACCTTCTCCATCTACTTCCCATGCGTGGCCCAAGAGATCGACCAGCTGGCCGGCCCGGAGCTCGTGGCGGCCCAGGATGACGCGGGACGTGGCAGGCGGATCATGGTCGTCGAGGACAACGAAGCCGTTCGGGCTTTCGCTGTCCGGGTTCTCGAGGAGGCCGGCTATCTCGTGACGGCCGCCGAAACGGGGCCGGCCGCCGTAGCGCTCGGCCGCGGCGCTGAGCTGGACCTGCTGCTCACCGACGTGGTCATGCCGTCGATGCGGGGCGCAGAGGTGGCCGCGGAGCTGCGTGCCGCGCACCCGGATCTGCCGGTTCTGTACATGTCCGGGTACAGCGATCGAGCCCTCGACATGTCCGGCCACACGGACTACCTGCCCAAGCCTTTCTCGCCCGGCGAGCTGCTCGCGAGGGTGGCAAAGGTGCTGTCGGGGAGCCGGGCGGGCCTCTAGGCCGGGGACGGGCCTCTAAGCCGGCGACGCCTCCGCCGGATCGAGTCAGGCCTCTTCAGACTGCACGACGGCCTTGACCGCAACGCCCGGGATCGCTTCGATCTCGGCGAGGAAGGCGTGCGGCGGCTCCCGGCTCGCCACTTTCAGCTCGAGATCCATCACGTGGCCGGATCTGGACTTCCGGCTCTGGATCGATCCTACGGCGACGTGGTGGCTGAGCAGGACCGCCGAGACGCCGGCGAAGGCGTCGAGCTTCCTGAGCCTGAGGCGGAGCCGCAGCGTCTTGCCGCGTCCGAGCTCCAGCTTCTGCACCAGAACATGAAGTGGCCAGAGCGCCAGCGCGGCGATCAGCATTCCGGCAACGGCCACGAAGTAGGCGCCGGCCCCCGCGGCGATTCCTACGGACGCCACGACCCAGAGGCTTCCGGCGGTCGTGAGCCCGCGAATGTTCGGCCCGAACTTGACTATCGCGCCGGCGCCCAGGAAGCCGATGCCCGTGACGACCTGCGCGGCGATCCGGCTCGGATCGGTCGCGGCCCCGCCACTGACCTGGCGGAAGCCATAGATCGAGAGGATCGTGAAGATCGCGGAGCCGAGCGAGACGAGCATGTGTGTCCGCATTCCGGCCGGATGGCCGTGCATCTCGCGCTCGAGTCCTAGCCCGGCCCCGAGAGCCGCGGCGACCAGGAGGCGGATCGACAGGTCGAGCTGGAAGCCAATATCCGTCGGCACGGCGTTCACCTGCGCGCAATCGGGGCCGGAAGGCCCGCTGGACACCATCTGACGAGGGCTTCACCGCCGGCAAACCCGCGGCCCTCACCGTAAGTGTCGGCGGGACGGGCCCGGCGCATGACCCGTTCGGATGCCGGAGCCGCCAGTACCCCACGGACGGCGATAGGTACCTGTCCGTACGGAAGGTCGATTGAGAACGAATGCATCCTCGGCCTAAGGTTGCCAAGCCGCGCGGCCTGCGCGGTGGGCGGAGAGGTCGAAAGACAAGGAGTCGGCAGTGACGCTCGTAGCTCTGGCTCCGGTCGTGCTTGCGTTGGTTCATCTGTTTGGCAAGCGCTGGTAGGACCGGTCCCGCAGAACCTTAGAAACCCGGGCGGGGGTGATGCCCGGGTTTCTTTGTGCTCGGCGCCCTGGCGGGCGATCGCTGGGTTGGAGCTCGCTACTCGCGCTCTGTGAGACCCAGCCGGATCGCCGCCGCTGCGGCCTCGACTCGACCCGCCACGCCGAGCTTGGTCAGGATGTTGCTGACGTGGACCGCGACGGTCTTGCGGGTGATGAACAGCTGGCGGCCGATCTCCGGGTTGCTCCGCCCCTCGGCGATCAGCGCCAGAACCTCCAGCTCGCGCTTGCTCAGCCCGAAGTCGTGCGTGGGCGCCCGGCCGGACGGCGCCACGAAGTCCGCCATGAGCGGCTGATCGCCGTGCGACGCCGCGGCGGGTCGGGCGGCAGGACCGGGAGCAGCCTGCCGGCTGCCGATTGCCGCGCGAGTCCCCGTTCGGGGAGCCAGGGCAGCCGATTCCAGGCGGCCCTCCAGCGTGGCCTCGATCTGCTTGGGAAGCGGGATCATGGCCCGTCGGGCCAGCTCCGCGACGGAGCGCAGGAGCGGCCAGGCTCCCAGCTTGTAGGCGGCCTCGGCAGCGGCGACCAGCGGCTCGCGGGCCACGGTCCGAGTGGAACGGCCGTGGGCGAGATCGAGCAGAGCTTCGCCTTCGCGCCAGCGCGCCCGGGCCGATTCGTAGGGATCGCCGAGGACCAGCCAGTCGGCCGCGAGCGCCTTCCACGTGGCCGGATCGTCGCGGCCCTCCAGGCGGCAGCGATAGGCCCGGGCCGTCCGTATCGCAAGGTCGGCCTGCTGCCGCGACCCCGACTTGGGTGACACTCCGCAGGCCCGGACGACGGCTTCGGCGCGCAACATGACCGGCATGCTGCGTTCGCGGGCCGCGGCGAGGAGAGCGAAGTCGTGGCGACGGTGGGCGTCGACGCCGATCTCGGCCTCCACTTCCAGGTACGTGGACGACATTTTGGCCATGAGCAGCCAGTCTTCGGTGTCGCTGACCCGCAGCCAGCCCCGTTCGGCGGCCTTGTGGGCGTCCACCAGGTCCTCCTGCCAGAGCGCGTAGGCGGCGGCGGTCTGCTGGGCCGGCACGGAGAATTGCGGATCCTGGACGGTCTCGATGGCCAGCAGCACCTGGCCGAGCAGCCGGCCCGCCGACTCGCCCGCGTTCGTCGCGACCTCCAGCGTGGCCAGGGTCAGCAGCGGTGAGAGGAACCAGATGCCCACCGGGTTCCAGCTGAGAGCGTCCAGGCAGAGGCGGCGGCACTCGGGCCAGCGCCCAAGGAAGAACAGTGAGTCGGCCGCGTTGGCGCGAAGGAAGTTTCCGTAGACGGTCGCCTGGCCTGCCCGCTCGGCTTCGGCGATGCCTTCGTAGGCGATCGCGATCGCCTCGTCGCGCCGGCCCAGCAGATCCAGGACGGTTGTCAGATTGGCATAGACGCGGAACAGGTCGTCGAGACGGCCCAGCTCGGCCGCCTCGTCGCGGGTCTGGCGGAGCTTCCAGACCGCGGGCTCCGGATCCTCGCCCCAGGCGTCGGCCACGGCCAGGGTGCAGCTCGCGTGGAGCATCTCCTGGCGGGCTTCTTCCCCGGCCGCGGTCGCCACCTCCAGGGCCTCCTGGGCGTATCGCTTGGCCTCCGAGAAGACGCCTTCGAGCATCCGGAACTGAGCCATCGAAGCCAGGACGCGGGCGCGGGCCTCCGTCGGTTCGGCCGGGACGAGCTCCACCGCCCGTTTGTAGGCGGCGAGCGATCCCTCGTGATCGCCGGCCGCCCGCCGGTAATGGCCGAGCTTCTCCATGACGAGGCCCAGGTTCGGGCGCTCGCGGAGATCGTCCAGGCCAGCGGCCGCGGCTTCCGTGTAGGCCGCGGCGCGGGCGGGGTCGCCGGCGCTGAAGGCGGCCTCGCCGGCTCGCAGGTATAGATCGGACAGGCGAGGCCCCGGCTCTCCCTGGCGGGCGATCTCGTAGAGACTCAGGGCGCACTCGTAGTGGGCCACGGCATCGGCACCGGCGTCGAGCTGCTCCGCTTCGACGGCCGCTTCCATTGCCGCATTCTCGGCCTCCACGAGCTGGTGAGCGGCCAGGTGGTGGGCCAGCGCGGCGGCCGGCCGACGGCGGGGCTCCGCATCCCAAGCGGCCGCGAGGGCGGAGTGGTACCGGCGCCGCGTGGCGGGCAGGAGATCGGCGGCGATTGCCTCGGCGATGAGCTCGTGGCGGAAAGCGATGGCGCGGCCCGAGTCGACGTACGGGGCGCCTGCGGCGGCCTGGCCGTGCGCCCCCCGGCGCGCCCGATGATCGGCGTCCCCGCGGCGAGCCGCCTCGGTGCGCCTGTCCGGATCGCGACGGTCGGATTCGGCTCGCCGCTCCAGGTCACCACGGTGTTCTCCGTCGCGGCGGTCCTGCTCCTCTTCGCGCTCGAGCTCCAGCTCGCGGGTCCGGCTCGGGTCGCCCTCCGATTCCACGAGGAATCCGTGCTCGAGCGCCTCGGCCAGGCCGATCAGCATGTCCGCCTCGAGCGTATCGCCGGGCCGCGAGGCGACGGTGGACCGCGGCGGACGGGACGGAGACCGCGACTCGAACTCCGTGGCCATGGAGAGGAGAGTGGGCAGATGCACGGGACCGCCGGCGAGCGACATCAGCCGGAGCACCCGGCGGCACTCGGGCGAACGCAGGTTGGCCCGCGCCGTCACGAGACGGTCCAGCGAACCGGACAGGGATACGCCGAGCAGCTCTCGGCGCGCGGCGAGCAGTTCCTCCGCGATCAGCGGGTTGCCGCGGGAACGCTCGGCGACGAGCAGGAGCGTCGTCGACGACGGCCGGCCGCCTTCGATTGCCTCGATGAGCTGCCCGAGCTCGGCGCGCTCGAGCGGCGGCACCTCAGTCATGGTCACGGATGGCGACGATGCCAGGGTGGCGAGGGTCGGCCGGAGCTGGTCGGTCCTGAGCAGCCGGTCCTGCTGGTAAGTGGCGATCAGCAAGACTCGCTGGCCGCGCGTCACACGCGAGAGGAACGTGACCAGGCCTCGCGTCGCCGAGTCGGCATGGTGGAGGTCTTCCACGATGAGCGCCACGGGCTGTCGCTGACCGAGCCGCTCGAGGAGTCCCAGCACGGCCTCGAACATGCGAGCTTCTCGCCACTCCGGGGCCGCGATGGGGAGCCGCTCCGGCAGCAGCCCAAGCCCGTCCAGGCGGGGCTGAAGGCTGGGCACCAGCCGGGCGATGGCGTCGCCTGTGGGGCCGACCAGCGTGGCCAGGGTTTCGTCGGGGAGCGGGTCGAGGAGGCGCTCCAGGGCGCTGCTGATCGGGGCGTAGGCGACGCCGGACGTGGCCGCCGTCGCGACCCCGTGGACGGCGGCGAATGGCTCGGCCAGCGCCCCGATGCGCCGGCGCGTCTCGGCCAGCAGCCGGCTCAGACCCATGCCGGAGGTTCCGGAGAGGATCAGCGCGCTCGGCCGTCCGTCGGTCGCGCTCTGCAACCCGACGGCCACTCGCTCCAGCTGGCGCTCGCGACCGACGAATCGCTCGCTGCACAAACGCCGGACATGCGGGTGTCCGTCGAAGGTGCGGCTCACTCCGCCGCGATCGTGTCCGGTGATCATTCCCAAAATCGAAGGTCCTGCAAACTGGGCCGCCGCACAGCGCGGCACAAATCGCTCCCCTCGATCCAGGAAAGGGTAATCCGATCGTGGCATTGGACGGGCGGCGATTTCGTACCACCGGGTCCCAGCGGCCCGCACCGCGGCCGGCGGGGGCCGGAAACGGGATCCGGCGGGGCCGCGGCCACGCAGCGGAGCCTGCCCGGGCCCGCTAATCTCCCGAAGTGAGCCCGAGACATCCCGCCAACGTGCTCAACGAGCTGTCCGGCGAGGAGTGGCTCTACTTCACCAAGTCCGTGTGGGGGACCGCCTACCCCTCCGAGCTCGGACATGCCCTGCGCAAACAACACGGCGCGAACAAGCCGCCGCGGCTCATGGCCCGACTCATCGAGTTCTTCACCACTACCGGCGAGCTGGTGCTCGACCCGTTCGCGGGCGTCGGAGGGACGCTCCTCGGCGCGGCCATCGCCCGCGGACCCCGGCGGGCCGTCGGCATCGAGATCGAGCGGCGCTGGGTGGACCTGTACGAAGACCTGGTCCGCGAGCTGGCGGGCTCGAGAGGCGGCCAGGGTCCCCTGCTCGCAGACATCGGGACGGCCGACCCGGGCGGCGTCCGAACGTTCTGCCCCTCCGGAACGGAGATGCGGCACGGCGACGCCATGCTGCTTCTGCCGGAGCTCGAGGCCGGCAGCGTCGACTTCGTCGCGACCGATCCGCCCTACAACATCCAGCTGCCGATCACGATGGCGGGAGGCAAGCTCGCCGAGTCGCACGCCAACCGGCGGACGGACTACGCGATGGTTACCGAGCATGACGGCGATCTGGCCAACAGCGCGGACTACGCCACTTTCCTGGACCGCATGGAAGTCGTCTTCCGCGAGCTGTGCAGGGTTCTCCGCCCGAGCCGCTACGCCGCGGTCATCGTTCGGGATGCCTACCAGGAAGGTCGCTATATCTTCACCGGGAGCGATCTGGCCGAGCGAGCCACCAGAGCCGGCTTCACGGTCAAGGGCGACGTGATCTGGTACCAGGCCGGGACGAGGTTGCGGCCTTACGGGTACCCGCGTTCCTATGTTCCGAATATTGCGCATCAGCATGTTCTGGTGATGCGACGGGAACCGGGTCCGAAGAAGCGCTCTTAGCCGAACGCATGGCCGACTTCCTGGCGGCCGGCCTGGCAGGTGACTCGTCTTCCTGCGCGGCCTCCTCGACCGCGGACTCGGCGGACGGTTCGAGGACGGTCTCCACACTGGATTCGAATGCCTGGGCGGCCGCCGGCTCCGTCGGCTCGACCTCCGGTTCGACCGCCGGCTCGACTCCGGGCTCGACCGCTTTCGTCTTGCGGGTTCGCGACCGCTTCGGCGCGACCGGGCCGGCCGCGATCACCGGGGCAGCGGCTTCGACCGTGTCCGTCTCGGCGGGCGGCTGCTCGACGGCATCGGCATGGCCGAGCGACCGAAGCGCGTCGCTCCGGGCCTTCATGTAGGCCTCGAGCAGGCCGTCCGTGGCTTCGTCCTCCGCCGAGTGCGCCTGCTCCGGCGTGTCGAGCGCCGGCTCGGCAGACTCCTCGACCGGCTCGGCCGGCATCGGCTCGTCTTGCGCCTCGGCTGCCACCGGCTCCGCCCCGGGCCCCCGGTCGTGCGAGTTCAGGATGTCGCGACGAGCCTCCATGTAGACCTCGAGGAGGCTCTCCTGGGTGGCGGCCGGAGCGGCTTCTTCTTCCTCGAAACCGTACTGAGGCAGCGGTCCGGTCGCGGCGGCGGCTGCCACGGGTACCGGGTCATCCAGCAGAGTCATCCTGTGGATCCAGCCCTGGCGGCCGTCGGGGCACAGGACTCGCCAGTAGGCGCCATACCGCTCGAGCAGCTGGACCTCGTCGCCCTGGTCGAGCGTACCCACTTCGACCGAGCGCAGCTCGTCGGGCGAATCCATCAACCGCACCAGCCGGTAGCCGATCCGGCGGCGCTCGTAGTCGGCGAGAGGGACGATGCCGGCGGCCTCGAACGAGAGAGCCGGGGCCGCGGCGGCCGCGACGCGCGACGGATCGGTCTTGCGGACCTGCTGCAGCGACGGGCGGCGCCAGCGCGGGATCAGCGATTCGTCGACGGCCGGCACCGGCGGGAGTTGTGCCGATACGAACTCGAACTCGACGGCGGCGGCCGTGGCCAGGACCGGCGAGGCGATCGGCCTCGCGGCGCGCTTGGTCGTGGTTCGGACGGCGTCACCGGCGCGGTCCTCCTTGCCACGGCGGCGGCGCCGGGTCAGCAGGAAGAAGAGCGCCCAGACCCCGAGCGATAGAGCGATGGCGCCACCGAGCGCGACGATCGCCAGAACGACCTGGGATCCGCCCGGGCCGGATGGCGCGGGAGTCCCATCGTTCCCGCCGCCGGGACCCTCGTTGCCCGCGGCAGGAGCGGCCGGCGTGCCGGGACTCGCGCTGGCAGTCACCGAGCCCGACGCCGCGGCGACCACTGCGGCTATCTCACCGGGGGTGGCGGATGGGGCCGCCGGCGGCGGAGTCACCGGCGGGGCAGTGACTTCGACCTGGCTCGCGTTGGTGGCCGGATCGGAGGTGAGGCTGGGCTTCGGTGTGACGACGGGCTTCTTGGTAGCGACCGGCTTCCTGGTAGGCACCGGGGTCGGCTTCGGTGTCGGAA
>DAHXON010000027.1 GCA_027364875.1 Chloroflexota bacterium | reverse complement strand
CGGCGACGGGGTGAACGACGCGCCGGCCCTGCGGCAGGCCGAGGTGGGGGTCGCGGTGTCCTCCGCCACCGACGTCGCCAAGGCCGCGGCCAGCGTGGTGCTCACGACCCCCGGGCTCGCCAGCGTCGTCGCTGGCGTGGAAACGAGCCGTCGCATTTATCAGCGGATGCTCACGTACACCCTCAACAAGATCATCAAGACGTTCCAGATCGCGGCCTTCCTGAGCATTGGGCTCCTGGCGACCGGACAATTCGTCACCACGCCCCGGCTGGTCGTGCTGCTCCTCTTCGCCAACGACTTCGTCACGATGTCGATCGCGACCGACCGTGTCTCGTTCTCGCCGCGTCCCGACCGATGGCCGGTCAGGGCGCTGATCGTGAGCTCGCTGGTCCTTGCGGTGCCGCTGCTCTTCCTGTCGTTCGCGGTGTGGTGGGTCGGCACGTCGTACGTACATTTGGGAGCCGACCAGATGCACACCCTGGTCTTCGTCTGGCTCGTCTTCAGCGGCCAGGCGACGGTCTACCTGGTACGCGAGCGAGGACGGTTCTGGGGATCCATCCCGAGTCGCTGGCTCGCGCTGAGCTCGGTGGCCGACCTCCTGGTGGTGTCGTGTCTCGCGCTTCTGGGCTGGTTGATGGCCCCAATCGGAGCCGGCCTGGTCGGAGCATTGCTCGGCCTGGCGGCGCTCTACCTCGTCATCACCGACCCGCTGAAAGTCCGAGCGCTGCGGCACGAAGGTCTCGCCTGAGGTTCCGGCGCGGCTGGCAGGGCCCCCGACCCGCGGGCGCCGTGAGAACCCCTTCGGGGAGCCACGGGCGCCCACCGTCAAGGGTCATGGCGGACCGAGTCATGACTCGGTCCGCCATGGTTGTCGCCAGAGAAGTGCCCGAGCCCGGCTACTCCTGGCCGTCGAACTGGTGGTCGACGTTCTGACCATCCGGGTCCTGGTGGCCGCCCGGCCCGTCGCTCTCGGCAGTCGTCGTCTCGGCGGCCGTCGGTTCCGTGCCGCCGGCAGCCTCAGTCGGCTCGGCGCTTGCCGTCGACTCGGGCTGGTCGGTCGCGGCGGGGGCCGGGGTCGTGGCGAGGACCGGAGCCGAGGAAGAGCCCACCACCGGCGCCGGAGTCGTGGCAACGACCGGGGTAGCCCCGCCTGCGGGCGGGCTCGACGGGCTGGCCGCGAAGACGGTCGCGGTGCCGGAGATGGCGAGCACGGCAATGGCCGCCATGGCCGGCGCCTTGAGTCGGTCAAAGTTCATGTCGTCTCCTTGTGCTGGCCGGGTCATCTGCCCGACCGCACCCAGACTGCTCCACGGCCTGTGAAACGACGGTAAATCGTGCGTCCATGGCGCCTTGGCCCGGATTCACATTTCTTTCGCACTCGATGGGCATACTGGACCGGTGAAAATCCTGGTGGTCGAAGACGATCCCCGGCTCGGCACGCTCCTGGGCCGTGGCCTCAGGAGATCCGGTCACGTCGCGGAGATCGCGCCGACGCTGGAGGAGGCGGGCTGGCACCTTTCAGAAGCTCGCTTCGACGTGGTCGTGCTCGACGTGATGCTCCCGGACGGCGACGGCTTCGACTTCTGCCGAGATCTGCGCGCAGCCTCCAATCCGGTCCCGGTCCTGATGCTGACGGCACGTGACAGCGTGAGGGACCGCGTGCGCGGTCTGGACGTGGGCGCCGACGACTACCTCGTGAAGCCCTTCGCGTTTGCCGAGCTGGAGGCGCGGATTCGAGCTCTCGATCGCCGCGGCCCCAGCGGCAAGACCACCCTGATCACAGCTGGCGATCTGACGATCGATCCGGCCGCGCATCGCGCCACTCTCGCCTCAGGGGAGCTGGACCTTGCGGGGCGACAGTTCTCGCTGCTCGAGTTCTTCGCCCGGCGAGCCGATGAGGTGCTCAGCCGCGCCGTGATCATCGAACAGGTCTGGGACTGGGCATTCGAGGGCGATCCGCGGATCATCGACGTGTACGTGGGGGTTCTGCGCCGCAAGCTCGCCGCCAATCCCGGCGGTCCCTGGATCCAGACCGTCCGTGGCTCCGGTTACGCCTTGAGAACCGTACCAAGGCCGCCATCGAAGCCGGCGCCATGACGATCCGCCTGCGGTTCACGATCGCCTTTGCGGCAGGCATCCTTGCGACGCTGCTCGCGGCGGGAGTCGTGGTCTGGTGGCAGATGGGTCAGTCCCTGCAGGCCTCGCTGGACACGGCACTCCAGACGCGATCTTCGGGAGTCCTGGCATCCCTCGAGAACAACGGCCAGTTCGGACTCCAGGAGACCAATCGCTCCGCGCCGGGCGTCTTCGCAGCCATCTTCTCTCCGTCGGGCCAGGTTCTCGATGCCAGCTCCGATACGCCGTCCGGTCTGCGACCGACCGCCGGCGTCCAGTCGGTCGGCGGCCGACAATACCTCGTCCGGACGGACGTCGCCGCCGACGGCTCTATCGTCGTCACCGGCGTGGACCTGCAATCGGTGACCGACGCCCAGGCCGCCCTGGAGCGAGCCCTTCTTGGCGTCGGCCTGGTCGCGGGCTCGATCGCCCTGGTCGGCAGCTGGTTTCTGGGAGGCCGCGCGCTGCAGCCCCTCCACCGGCTCAGCGACGAGGCCGCCGCGCTCGATTCCGCGGACCTGGCTCGCCGGCTCAGGATGACCGGGGGCCACGATGAGGTGTGGCGGCTCACTGCAACCCTGAACGGCATGCTCGATCGTATCGCCGACAGCGTCGAACGACAGCGTCGCTTCGTGGCTATGGCCTCCCATGAGCTTCGGACGCCGCTTGCGTCGCTGCGCGCCGAGCTCGACGTCGTCGACGGGAGCGACTCGCTCGCCGAGTACCGCGAAGCCGTGCGCGAAGCCCAGGGCGACATCGTCAGGCTTACGGAGCTGACGACGAGCCTCTTGGAGCTTGCCTCCCCCGGAGTGGATGCATCCTCCGTCGCCCGGGCGTCAGTCGACCTGCGGCAGCTCGTGACCGGCGTGGTCCGGAGTCTTCAGCCGCTGGCCCGCGAGCGCGGGGTTCGTGTCCGCATCGAGGCGCCTGCCGCTTCGGTGCTCGTCGACCGCACCAGGATCGAGCACGGATTGAACAACCTGATCACCAATGCGATCGTTCACGGCGGCCAGGGCGAGGTTCTCGTGCAGTGCCGGATCATCGAGCGCGAGGCAGGGCGGAGCCTACGGGCGGAGGTCCTCGACCGCGGGCCCGGCATCGGCAACAACTCAGCGCACGAGCTCTTCCAGCCGTTCCATCGTGGCTCGTCGGTCACCGAACCAGGCACGGGCCTCGGCCTCGCGATCGTGGCCGGCGCGGCACAGGCCCACGGCGGCACATACGGCGCGGCGAGCCGTGATGGGGGTGGAGCGGTCTTCTGGTTCGAGATTCCGGACGTCGGGGGCTGAGGCACGGCAATGTCCAGCTGCGGCCCGCCGGCGCGTCTCGCCCAACTTCCGAGGCTGGTGCGGCGCCAACCATGAGTTCTGCCTGTGTCAATGCTCGGCTTCAGTCATCAGGAAGATCGAATTCGCCCTCCCTTTTTCGGGCTAATTCTATCCACGGAGCCGCCACACACCAGACCAACGAGCATCAGCGTCGCGACGTCCATCTTCGACTCGAGACGCGGCAACCTCGGACGGCTATGTCTGCGTCGATACCTCGGACGCCATCGAGCCGAGTTGAACGCAGGCATGACGGGTCACAGATGGATCTCTAGAACGCACCTACCGTGACAAGTTGCCGCGCCCAGGCCTCCAGGGCGACCGGGAGCTCCTGGCGCACCTGATCCCAACCGTGCCCGACCCTAGCGTCCAGGGCCACGTAGCGGTATCCCTCCGTGGCTAGGAGCTGCTCGAATGCGACGGCCTCGGTACCGAAGAAGGGTTCGCCCGGCTTGGCTACCACGATGAAAAAGAGCGTCGACCGCTCCGCTGCCGGCAACTCGGTCGCGACCACCATGGGAGAGGCCGCGGCCAGTGCGGCTTTGTCACCGCCGAACGGGAGCTTTGCAGACGCGTCGCCTACACCAGCCCGGAAGTAGCCCGAGATCGGGATGGCTGTGCCAAACACCGTCGGGTGGCGCAGAGGCAAGATCGCCGCGCAGTAGCCCCCCTCCGAGAAACCCATGAACGCTCGGGCATCAGCCCGGGCGATCGTCCGATACTTCGAGTCCACGTATGAGACGACCGTACGGCTGATGAACGCGTCAAACCACTGGCGACCATCGACTGAGTCCGCGCATTCGGTGTCGTAGATCGGAGCACGCCAGGCGTTGATGAAGACGACGATGATCGCCGGAACCGCTCCCCTGTCGATCATGGCGTCGAGCGCAACTCTGATGTTGACGCTCGAATCCCACAGGGAATAGTCGAAAGGCGCCTCGTAGGCGACCGGGTATCTCCTGTTGCCATGCGGGTCGTACCCGGGCGGGGTGTAGATACCGACGTTCTCGGTCGTGGCGGAGCCATCCCTCCAGGGGGCCGGTAGATCCACGGTCACTACCGATCCAGTACCCGATGGTCGCCACGCCAGCCATGGCCTCTCGTTGGACGGCAGGGACCGCGTAGGTGTGGGCGCTGGGCTTGTCGTCGGAGGCCCAGGCGGCGGTGGGTTCGAGGCGAGCGTCGGCGACGCTGTCTGTTCCATAGGAACAGGTACCGTCGGCGACTGGGTGGGTTCCATGGGAATGAGTCCAACCGGCGGCGCTCCGCCGTGGGGCATCCTCGAGTCGGGTGTGTAGTTGACCATGTCGCCGAAGATCGGCGCCGTGAAGACCAGAAGGGTCAGAACGACGGCTACCTTGAGGGGCCCTCTCACAAGCTCACGGTCTGACCGCCGACGCCGGACCGCGCCAAGGACGGTCGACCCTGCCCCTACTAGTCCTGGGCGTAGCGCTTGGGCGAGAGTGGCTCCGGACCAGCTCGAGATCAGGCCCGCCATCAGCAGTGCAACCAGCGTGGACAGCCAGCCACTGAGGTCGAAAGAGCCATCGGCGCCTGTCGATTGCAGAGCTCCCCGGGTCTCGCGAAGGAACGTGTAGCCGAATAGCGCGGCAAAGCTCGCAAGGCCCGAGAGTGTCGCCTGACGGTTCTTGTTGGTGACGAGAGTTGCCGCGGCGGCTGCCGTTGTCGCCACCAATAGGGACGTAATGAGCTGTGCGCGATCCTCATCAAAGCCCATGAACAGAAGGGTGAGGCGGTAGGAGTCGATGGTCCCAGAAACGACCGCGGCGACGACCACGAGCGCTGCCACGGCCGCCACCACGGCGGCGTTCACGACCATGCTCCACCTGTGGGCCTTCGGAAAAGAGTTCTCAGCTAGGTCGTCTGGCGCGAGCAATGGCTTCATGCGGCTGCGGCCTCCCTCTCCTCGCGCGAGCGACCGGGAAGGCGGACGGCGCCGGCGAGGTGGATCCAAAGCAGGCTGACCACAAAACCGACAACGTCGCGGCGGTGGCGGATGGCGCCATAGCGCGGTATCCAGTACGGGTCGAACTTGTTCTTGAAGCGGGCCAGGCCCGTCACGTCATACCAGCGGCGGACGAGCCTGCCGCCGACGGCCAGCAGTCGCTCCTCGAACGCGGAGCTCGAGACATCGAGGCCGGCAAGTGGCGCGAGCCCAAGCGAGAGGGTCTTCGCCCCGACGTCGCGGAAGGCCATGGCAGCCTCCGATATACATGCTTCCACAGCGCCTGGGGGCCCGTCGCAACCGCGGCGCATCAGGTCCAGAACCCAACCTCCGTCCACGCCGGTCTTGCGGTAGGTGGTGAAGGCCAGCGCACGCCCGTTTGGGCCGATCGCAACCGAGGTTGGTTGCCATGCCAGTGTTGCCCGGTCGAAATGGCTGACGGTGAAACCGAGTCGAGGGCCGGCCTTCTCGTGCCAGCTGGCATCGATCTCCGCGAGATCGTCAAGCACAGCAGCCTCGTCGGCCGGGATGCCGCTCGGGAACCAACGGATGACCACACCGTCCTTGCGGCAGCGAGTGATCGTGTGGCGCAGGTTCGCGCGCCTCGGTCCGCTCGTGTCGAAGCCTGACAGGTCGATGAGAGCTTCCTCGCCCACCTTGAAGAGCCGGAAGCCAGCCCCACGCAGCATCGAGCGTCCGACGACGCCGGCCTGGTAGACGATCGGGACGCGGTCTAGCCTGTGGCACTGCTCCAGGAAATCGCCGAATACCCTGGGCGCGGCTTCGGGCGAACCGATCGGGTCGCCCAGCACCACAGCGGTCCGCCCGACAAGGCCGTAGACCACAAGTCCCTCGGCGTCGGCCGGGGAGTAGATGAGCTTGTCATCGCCGAGCTGGAACGGCAGGAGGGCGCCGCAGCCGTAGCGCTCGGCAATCTCCCGAGCGCGAGCCGTCGTCGTGGGATCGCGAGGCGGCTCGGGCACGCGGCTCAGGACCCCGAGCGCGGCCAGCACAATGGGCAACCGCGAAGCGAAGAGCAGGAGGCCCAGGATTGCCTCGCGGCTGGTCTGCCGCAGGACCTGGCTGGCGCCGTCATCGCTCAGACCGAACGCGTCACCGATGGCCGCGGTGATGTCGCTGGCGGCCGACAGGGGTCGGGGCCAGTCTCCGGTCGCGGCGATGACCAAGGAGGCCTCGAGACCGATGACGACGACGCCCACGAGGATCAACCCGACGATGATCCGACGTGAGCCGATTCCCGTCTCGACTACGTACCGGCGCCGGTCCGCGAGAAGAATGGCCAGCAAACCGCCAACAATGACCACCCCGAGCGGATGTGAGAAAGCCGCGGCCTGGACGAGCAGCGACGCTGTCAGCGTGGCCATGACGAACCACCAGGCCACTGCTTTGCCGCGGAAAAGCCCGACTGTCAACGCTGCGAGGCCGACCGCCGAGAGGACCGCGAGGTTTGGATCCGTGTCGGACGGATCGATAGGCAGGATCACATCCAGCGAATTGGCCACGGGCCGGAGAAACGTGAAGAAGTACGCTGCGGCGGCCAGGGTGCTGACGGCCAGGAGAATCACGGGCGCGGACTCCGAGGCCCGGACCGCCATACGGAATGGCCGGCGGCCGCGAGGCCGGCCCCGGGTCTCTCCTGTCCGGATCACCGTCATCGCAGCATCCCCGCGATCGCGCGAGACGGATGACAGCCGCGTGGTCTGCGGCCCGGCTGCTCTACCGCCGCCTCGGGAATGGATGTCAGAGTCTGGCCACGGTTCACGCCACGCCCTCCTCGGCCAGATGCGACGCCCAAGCTTCGACGGCAGCCGGGAACTGCTCCCGGACCTGAACCCATCCGTGCGACATGCTGGAATCGCGAGTCAGGTATCGATAACCCTGCTTGGCCAGAAGATTCTCGAACGCAGCGGCCTCGGCACCGTAGAACGGTTGGCCAGGCGAGGCGACGACGATGAAAAGCAGCGCTTTTCGCTCGTTTCGCGGGATCTTGGGGGCGACGTCCATAGGTGAAGCGGCGGCGAGCGCGGCCGCATTCCTGCCAAACGGAAGCCACGAACTCGCGTCCCCCTTGGCTGCCCGGAAATAGCCGGAGATCGGGATCGAGGTTCCATAGACGGTCGGGTGGCGGAGCGCGAGTATTGCTGCGCAGTAGCCGCCTTGCGAGAAGCCGATGACGGCGCGAGCTTCCCTGCGGGCGATGGTTGCGAAATGTGAATCCACATAGGAAACCACGGTGTCGCTTATGTGGGTGTCCATCCACTCCCGGCCGTCAACCGAATCGGCGCATTCGGAGTCGGGGTAGGGTCCGCGGCTGCCGTCGATGAAGACCGCGATCATCGGCGGAATGGCGCCAGCGTCAATGAGCGTGTCTAGGACCGACCGGACGTTGGTGGCCCTGTCCCATGCCTCATAGCTTGTGGGGGCCTCGTACAAGACCGGATAGCGGCGCGGGCCTCCCGCGGCGTAGCCGGGCGGGGTGTAGATGGCGATCTCAGCGGTCGAGACGGAGCCGGCCTTCCACGGGGCCGGCAGCGCGGCCGACGTGACAGCGCCAGTCCCGGACGGTGGCCGCGACGGCCGGGGCATCGGGCTGAGCTGCGAGTCGGTTGAGTGGACCAGTGGGCTGGCGGTTGCTAAGGTGGATTCCTCGGGAGACGCGGTTGCGGCGGCCGGCCCAGGGGACTCGGAGGATTCGACGGGGATCAGTCCCGCCGGCGGCGGTCCGCCATCGAGCATCCGAGAGTCTGGCGTGTAGTTCACCATGTCCCCGAAAACCGGGACAGTTGTCAACAGAAGCGCCAGCACAAGAACCACGATCAGGGGCCGCTCGAACAGCCGGCGCGCAAGGCGCCTGCTCCGAATGGATGCATCGACGGCTGACACGGCCTCTATGAGCCCCGGGCGAAGAGTAGACGCGGCCGCACCTCCGACCCAACTCGCGATCACTCCGATTGTGATCAGGGTCAGGAACGTCAGCAGCCACCCACTGAGATCGAAAGAACCGTAGGCCCCGTTCGAGGCCAGCGCATCACGGGTCTCGTGGAGGAAAGTGCGGCCGAAGAGAACGGCGAAACCGACCAGGCCGCCGAGAGTTGCCTGGCCGATCCTGCCCGTGGCTAGCGCAGCCGCCGCGGCGGCGACCCCACCTACCAGCAGCGCCGTGATCAGCTGGGCGCGGTCTGCATCGAATCCCATGAGCACGAGCGTGGTGTTGCTGGTGTCCGTCGCCCCGGAGACGATGGCAGCCGAGACTACGACTGACACAACGGTCGCATTGATCAGCGGCGTCCGGCTGAGAAACCGCCGAAGCACGGCTCCAAGTGGCCTCATCGACTCGACTTGGCGACGACGGAGAAGGGCGAGCAGAGCCACGCGCGCCTTTCGACCAGAACCCTGACCACCCACCCTCGAGTTCACATGAACCCTACCCAGAACCCCTGCTCACAACATACTGAATCACGGGTAGCCCCTCCGGGTCACCCCTGAAGTCTATCTGAAGAGACGCTCTTGTGATCATCATGGTTCCATCGACCTGCGGGCCGGCCAACGATGTCTACGTCCTCGCGTCTGGCTCCCCGCATCGGATCGATCGGCAAGCCAGGAGCAAGATCGTCGGGCCCCTGATCGAATTGGTTTGTGGAATCTGCTATCTGACCCTCCAGCAAGGTGAGAACGACGGGCCCGGCGCCAGCCTCACAGCCCGCTACGATGGGCGAGCCGAGGCCCTCATCGAAGTGCGCAAGACGAGGCCGGGTGACCGATATGCCTCGGATCTTGGGCGTCGAAGACTGTCGCGTGTAGCAGCCAATCCGCCTAGAGGACCCCCTCGAACGCGAGCCTGGCAGCCCAGTGCTCCAGGGCTCCTTGGAATTCGTGGCGGACCTGGGGCCAGCCGTGCCCATAGGCCGAGACGATCGGGGTGTACGGGTACTTGTCCGCCTTGAGGGCCTTCTCGAAGGCTGTAGCTTGCGGTCCGTAGTACGCCTGGTTCGGATCGGCGACGACGACGAAGTAGAGGCTCGAGCGGTCGGCCGGCGGGATCTCGCCAACCAGATACAGAGGCGAGTGGGCTTGCAGGACGGCAGGCTGATTGCCGAAGGGACGGGCGGACGTGGCGCTCACGGTCCCCGCCTGGTAGTAGCCAGAAAACGAAATCGAGGAACCGAAGACGCTCGGATGTCGGAGGGTGAGCATCGCCGCACAGAAGCCACCCGTAGACATACCCATGACTGCCCGGGCTGCGGACTTGCGGATCGTGAGGTAGTGCGCGTCGACGTAGTCCACGACGGTTCTGGAGATGAAGGTCTCCATCCACATCTTGCCGTCGACCGAGTCGGCGCACTCTGTGTCCGGGTACGGTGCGCCCCACTCGTCGATGAAGACGACGATCATGGCCGGGATGGTCCCCGCGTCGATGAGCGAGTCGAGCGCCTGGACGGCGTTCGTCTCGTTGTTCCACAACTTGAATGGGCTGGGCGCTTCGTAGACTACCGGGTAGTGACGTGTCCCCTGAGGGTTGTAGCCGGGCGGCGTGTATACCCCGAAGTCCTCCGTCGTCCGCGTGCCGCCGATCCAGGGCGGCGGCAAGTTGATGGATTTCAGCACTTCACCCTTGCCCTTCGGCTTCCAGGCGAGCCAGGGTTTGGGATTGTGGGGCGTAGGACCGTTGGTGGGGGTGTCCGAGGGCAGCGCACTGGGCTCGGGCGAGATCGTCTGCTGGGCCTCGGGTGTGGGCGAGCTGGTTAGGAGCGGCGAGGTCGTGCTGCCAGAAGGCGAGATCGTCTCAACGCCCGCAGGCGTGGGCGTGACCGGCGCGGGCTCCCGGTATTGGAGCACGCAGACACCACGACGACAAACAGAACGAGCAAGAAGCCGACGAGGACCTGGCGTCGGTGGCCGCCAGATGGAGGCCCCGAACCGAGTCTGGACAACGGATCGCTCATACAGGCAGACGATACCAGGGCCGCCGAGTAAAGCGGCCTATCTACCGCGAGGCGAGGGCGCCTGTGAGGAGCGAGCGACCAGGGGTGACTGATTATGGGGCAAGGGCAGTAGCTCAGCTCTCGATCGTTTCGGAGTCGTCGGCAGCACCCTTGCCGCTGATCGAGAGGTAGCCGACGAGGATGACGATCACGACCGTCAGGACAATGCTGATCGGCCCGTTCCGAGACCCAGGCCGCTCAGACTCTTTCGAGAAGTCGCCGGATTGCCCTCCCCAGGGCGACCGGAGTGAACGGCTTGGCCAGTAGAGCGAACCCGGGCTCGACTGGTAGGTCCGCCGTCCCATGTGAGTAGCCGGACATGAACAGAACAGGTAGATCGGGCCGCATGTCTCTCACTTTTCGAGCGAGCTCGGCTCCGTTCAGGTCCGGCATGACGACGTCGGTGACGAGGACGTCGTAGTCGGTAGGCGCGACCCTCAACGCTTCCCCAGGGCTCGCCGCCTGCAGGACCGCGTACCCGAGACGGGCGAGGACGGCCGCCGTGAACTGGCGGACTCTGTCCTCGTCCTCGACGAGCATGATTCGCTCGGTTCCCTCAGCGCGAGCCATAGAGGCGGGCTCGGGGGATGAGGCGGGCAGCACACCAGACGAAGGCAGGTCTACCTCGATCACAGTGCCAAGCCCGGTGGCAGAGTTGACCTCGATGGAACCGCCGATGCGAGTCACTACGCCGTAGACGGTGGCCAGGCCAAGACCTGTGCCCCGACCGACAGGCTTGGTCGAGAAGAAGGGCTCGAAAATCCGCGAGCGCGTCTTCTCGTCCATCCCGATTCCGGTGTCGGACACGCGCAGCCGCACGTGGGGGCCGGTGCCGCGACCGGGGTGGCTGAGAACGTAGGCCGTGCCGTGCTCGACCATCTCTGTCTCGATCGAGAGTCGCCCGATATCCGGTATGGCATCGGCGGCGTTGATGGCCAGGTTGAGGATGATCTGATCCACCTCGCCCGGATCGGCTTCGACCGCGGCGACGTTTTGGAGGTCCGCCACAACCTGGATCCGCTCGGGGATCATCCGCCTCAGCATGGGCAGCATCTGGTTCACCGCTGATGAGAGATCGATCGCCTCGGGCCTCACGTCCTGGCGGCCTGCGAATGCCAGCAATCGCGCTGTGAGGACTGCAGCGCGGTCGGCAGCCCGCCGGATCTCGGCAGCATCCTCCGCACTCCCGGATCCGGCGGCGAGGTCGGACTCGAGGAGCCGGGCGTAGCCACCGATTGCGGTGAGAAGGTTGTTGAAGTCATGAGCGACACCGCCGGCGAGACGGCCTATTGCCTCCATCTTCTGCGATTGCGCGAGCGACGCTTCCGCGTTCTTGCGATCGGTGACGTCCTGAACGAAGCCGACGATAGCGATCGGGGATCCACCCTCGTCCAGTTCCTGTTCGCTCTCGCCGTGCAGCCAGCGGACATCGCCGTTGGGACAGATGATCCGGTACTCGATGGCGAGGACTTCCCCGGCGAGCGTTCGGGCTCGCGCGGCCGCGACTGCGGGTGCATCGTCGGGATGGATCGCCTTTTGCCAGATCGCGGCCGTATCGGAAGCTGCTGCGGACGGATCGAGACCGAAGATGCGGTACATCTCGGCCGACCAGGTCGGCATGCCGCCATCGAGCGGAACCCGCCAGCTTCCCACGTGGGCAACGGATTCGGTTCGCGACAACAGCGCGTTGGCGCTCCGCAGTGCTCGCTCGGCTCGAACGCGCTCGGTGATCACGTCGAATACGGCCATGAACTTGCCCGGCGCCGGACAGTACGCGGCAACCGAGAACCACATGTCGAGGGCGGCAACGTGAGTCTCGAAACGTTCCGACGGCCCGCCGGCGGCGACACGACCGTACGTAGCGAAAAGGTCCGGGTCAGACTCACGGAGGCCCGGGATGACCTCGGATACGCGTCGGCCCACCACGCCCTCGAGTCCGGTCTGGGATTCGAAAGCCGCATTAACGTCGAGGTAGACCCAGTCGATCGGCTTGCCGTCCGCATAGATCATCTGACAGAGAGCCAGACCCTCATGCATGTTCTCAAAGAGCGAGCGGAAGCCCTGGCGGCCCTCCGCACGAGCGACGCCTGCAGGCTGCTTGCCTGCGTCGGGCGTCACGGCTTACAAATCCGCTGGCCCTCAACCATCCCCCAAGATGCCCTCGCACAGATATGTGGCATCGAGCCCTGAGCCTCCGCGGATTGTCTGACCGGACGGGCGAGCTGGCGTCCGTCTTACCGAGACAATACCGGCAGTCGGTGGACTATGTCGGAAATCGCTCGGAGCTTCTCGACGGATCGATGGATCTCGCCCCGATGCTCCGCGGTCTTCCCTAACATGTCGGGCCGCGCGGAAATGGCGTCGGCCCGGGACGCCTCATGGCCGCCTCGCCCGGCCACCCATCGTGCGCCCTCTCACTTCCTGGGAGGCAGCGCCGCCACGTGATGTAGTGACCGCGCTATCCACCGGCCACTCTCCGCGGCCGTCAACGACGGCGGGAGGGTGAGATAGCCGCCTATTGGCCGCTCGGCGGGGCCGAACGGACCAACCCCCTCGATGAGGCGGAACTCGGCCGCGTCCACAGGCGCGAGCTTGATTCCGAGGTCCGACCCGAACAGGCCCATGAACATGTTGCCGTTCACAAACGCTCCGAGGTTGCCGAACATCGGCTTGACCTGGACGGTCGGATCGTCAGGCACGAGCGCCCGAAACCGCGCCTTGTCCGCATCGCTGGGCCTGGGTATCTGCATCTAGCGACCTCTGCTCGCTCTCCGTTCCTGGCAACCTGGATCAGCCTTCCAGGATGCGTTTGACGTTGTCCAGGGCCGTGACTTCGGAGACCATCGTCTTCTGGACCATCGAGCCCATCAGTAGCTTCTGGAATCCTTTGACCTCGGCGTCGAGCGAGAAGGTCAGTCGCGTGCCGCCAGCTACGGTCTCGAAGTCGTAGCGGCCGTGAGGGCGAACCGGCCCGGCCGTCGTCTGGAATTCAATCCGGTGGTTGGGCTCGAAGACCGTGATCCGATAGTCAGCTGCGACACGGCGGCCCATCGGACCCCGCACGCCCTGGGTGTACGTCGCCCCGACGCCTTCGCCCGACATGTGCTTGATGTCGAGAATGCCGGAGCGCCACTGCGGGCACTTCTCGCCATCCGCCATGAACGCGAAGACCGTCTCGACGGGGCGGCCGATGTCGACGAAATGTCTCGCCTGCGCCATCGCGACCTCCGACTCATGTTGTTGATCAAACATGCCACCGGCGCGAATGGTGACTGCCTCGTCGAGTAGTCACGTCGGCCGCGTTCGCATTCAGGGACCGTCCTACTCATTCTGGCCGTCGGCGATTTCGGCGAGGCGTTCGGCGTCACGAATGACCACCTGGTGAGCAACCCGTGCCGAGGAGGCCACGACAGCTGAAGTCGGCGAGCGTACGCGCGAGAGTCTCACGCGTCGCGCCGACAGCTCGGCCAGCTCCTGCTGCGTGAGCCGTGCCTCGACGAGTGTGCCCCGCTTCCGAAGAGCTCGGACGCCGCGCCGAGAAGCCAGGCGACTTGCGAGCGCCCGCGCTCGATGACCGCCCGAGCCTTGAGCCCGCCCGGGTGGCTCGAGCTGGGGTTGGCGAACGGGCCTTCGAGCAGCGGCCGCATGACGGCTGCCACCCGCGGATCGATCGGCGTGCTCGCGTTGTAGTCGAGATAGACACGGGCCATGGGACGCTCGTTGCCAACGGGCCTACGACGATTTTGCGCCACGCTCGACCGGCAACCCGGCCAGACGCCATTCGGGGTAGCCATCCTCCAGACGCCTGGCCCGTCGGCCCAATCGATGAAGGAGCGCGACCCCCTGGGCCGACATCGCGCAGTACGGGCCGCGGCAGTAGGCGACAAGCTCTACGTCGGCCGGCAGCTCCGCGAGGCGTGCCTCGAGATCGTCGAGCGGGACCGAGACGGCGCCCGCGATGTGCCCGGCCGCGTATTCCTCAGGCGGACGCACGTCGATAACGACCGCGTCGCCCGAACGAACCCGCGCGAACAGCTCCTCGCGACTGACAGCCTCCATCGGCGCCCCGAGATACTCGGCCGCGGCCCGTTGGGCGTCGCCGAGACGAGACGCTACCGTCCGAAGGGCTGTAAGCAGCGCGTAGGCGTCGTCACCGGCAAGACGGTAGAGGATCCTGGTGCCTTCCCGCCGCGAGGTCACGAGGCCGGCCCGTCGCAGGCCCTGGAGATGCGCCGAAGCAAGGGCGACCGAGATGTCGGCCGAGGCGGCCAGCGCTTCGACCTGGCGCTCGCCCTGTGCGAGCAGGTCGAGGAGCTCGATCCGGTGCGGATTGGCGAGCGCCTTCCCAACCTGCGAGAAAGCTTCCTGGAGTTCGTTCTTCGCCGCTCTGGTTCCGATGTCGGCTGCGGGTCCATGGCCGGGATTTTGCATGGCTGATATTCTACAACTCGTTTGAATACTTGATAAGTCGAGCTCGTCCCGGCTCGACGGCCAGGAGTACCCGATGAAGATTCTGATCATCCTCAACGAGCCGGCATACGGGAACGAGCGCTCATACAACGGCATGCGTCTCGCGAACTCGCTCGCCAAATCCGACGGCGTCGAGCTGCGGGTCTTCCTCATGGGCGACGCCGTCACCGTCGCGAGGATCGGCCAGAAGACTCCGGACGGCTACTACAACCTCGAGCGGATGATCAAGGGACTCGGTGCCAGGGGCGTCGGCGTGGGCGCCTGTGGGACCTGCCTCGACGCCCGCGGCATGACCGACGACCCGCTCGTCGAACCCGCCCGACGCTCGACGATGGCCGAGCTGACCGACTGGACGATCTGGGCGGACAAGGTCGTCACCTTCTAGCGCAAATGGGTCGATGAGCAGCGAACGCGCCGCTTCGCGAACCCCTCGCCTTGGCCTGCGCGCAAACCTCGGTCAATTCACCCTCCTCATCGCGACCCAGGCGCTGGTCGGCGGAGTGCTCGGGCAGGAACGGACGATCCTGCCGCTCATCGCGACGCGCATCTTCGGCCTCCAGGCCGCCACTTATGCCTTGACCTACATCGTCGCCTTCGGAGTCGTGAAGGCGGTAACGAACTACGCGTCGGGGACTCTCGCCGACCGCGTCGGCCGAAAGCCGCTTCTCGTCGCCGGCTGGCTCGCGGGCGTTCCAGTGCCGCTGCTGCTGATCTGGGCGCCCAACTGGGGCTGGGTCATCGTGGCGAACGTCCTGCTCGCGCTCAATCAGGGCCTGGCCTGGACGAACCTGGTCAACGCGATGGTGGACCTGGCCGGTCCGGCGCGGCGGGGACTCGCGGTCGGCCTGAACGAATGGGCCGGATACAGCGGCCTCGCGCTGACCGCGGCGGCCACCGGATTCATCGCCCAGGAGGCCGGCCTGAGGCCTGCGCCCTTCTTCCTGGGCCTGGGATACGTCGCACTCGGGCTGTCGCTCTCGACCCTGCTCGTGCGCGAAACGCGCGGACACGCACACGAAGAGGTGCGCCAGCAGACGGCGGCCGGCGCCAGGGGAGAGCCACGACCCTCGCTGCCCGAAGTCTTCCTTCGGGTCAGCCTGCGTGAACCGGCGCTCTCGGCCTGCAGCCAGGCGGGTCTCGTAACGAACCTCAAGGACGGCATGGCCTGGGGTCTGCTGCCCCTCTACTACGCCGCCGCCGGACTCTCGGTCGGAGAGATCGGAATCCTTGCGGCCGTTTATCCGGCGGTCTGGGGCCTCCTCCAGCTTCTCACCGGACCGCTTTCGGACCGGATCGGACGGCGCCGCCTGATCGTTGGCGGGATGGCCGTCCAGGGCACCGCGATTGCCGGGCTCGCGACGGCGCATGGCTTCGCGCCCTGGCTCGGGGCCTCGGCGCTGCTGGGCCTGGGAACGGCGATGGTCTATCCGACCCTGCTCGCCGCGGTGAGCGACGTCGCCCATCCATCCTGGCGCGCCTCAGCGCTCGGCGCCTACCGTTTCTGGCGCGATCTCGGGTTCGCCATCGGAGCCTTGCTGTCGGGGGCGATCGCCGACCTCGCCGGCTTCCAGTCCGCGATCGGCGTCGTTGCGTTTCTTGCCTTCGGGTCGGCCCTGGTGGCGGCGCTACGGATGTATGAAACGCGGCCGCCGATGCCGGCGGGCTTGGGGGCACGAGGCCACGAAGGCGCGACCTAGCATCGCGGCGGATATCTTTACGCCGCTCCCCCGAGCACGAGGTAGAACGCCCAGAGGGCCAGCCCGGCGCCGAAAACGATCGGCGGGTTCAGCTTGAAGGCCCGGATGGCCGCGAACGCTCCGAGGGCCAGAACCAGGGCTGCGGGAACCGTGATGACGTCACGGCCCATCGAGAGGACGACCGCGGCGAGGAGACCAACGAACGCCGCCATGATTCCGGCGATCGCGCCCTTGACCCAGGCATGGCGCCGCAGGTAGGGATAGATCTCGGCGGCGACGGTCGTCATGGCGATGCTTGGCGCGAAGATCGCGATCTCGGCAACGACCGCGCCGAGCAGACCTCCGACACGGAAGCCCACGAACGCCGCGGTGCTCAGGAAAGGACCGGGCGTCGCCTGGCCAAAGGCGATGCCGACGCCGAACTCCTGGGGAGTCAGCCAGTGATGGTTGGCCACGACGTCCTGCTGCAGGATGGGGAGGATCGTCGATCCGTTGCCGAACGCCACGGTCCCGATCGTGGCCATCGAAGACACCAGATCGCGAATCGTCCCGCCGGCGAGGATCGCGACCGCAACGCCGCCGACCACGAGAGCCGCAGGAACAAACGCCCCCGCAAGCCTCGAACGGGAGAACTGAAGCTCGTCCGGTGGTACCGCGCCGATCGAGGAGGAGCCGGGACGTAGGGCGATCACCCCCACGAGCAGCCCCACGACGACGATCAGGAGAGGGTTGGCGCCGGCGACCGCGAGCCCGAACGCGGCGAGGCCCGCCAACGCTCTGACGGGACCGCGGAAGTGGTGAGCTCCAAGGTCAGCCGCGACGCTGGCAACGATGCCGACGACGATGGCATCGAGACCGACGACCATGCGCGACACGCCCGGCGTTGCCCCGTAAGCGGTGTACAGCCAGGCCAATGCGAGGGTCATAGCCAGCGAAGGCGCTATGAACCCGGCGGCCGCCACGAGAGCTCCGGGCACGCGGCGTTTCCGATAGCCGATGTAGGTCACGAGATCGACAATCATCGCGCCCGGATAGAGCTGGACCAGACCGAGCCCCTCGTCGATCTCCGCTCTGGTCATCCAGCCGAGCTTGACCGTTGCCGTGCGAACACTCTGCAGGGTGGCCATCCCGAAGGCGGTCGATCCAACCTTGAAGAAAGTTCGGAAGAGGCCGAACAGAGTCGGCGGAGCGATGGCGACGACCGTGGTGGGCTCGGTGGCGGCCGAAAGCCCGCTCGCCGATTCCACGCCTGGCGTGACGGTATTGCCCGTCACTTGCCGCCCCGCCGCCTGCGGGAGTGCCTCACCTCGCCCACGCGGCTCCGGACCGGATCGCACGGAGCGTGCCAAGGCTGACGACCAGCCAGAAGACTGCCAGCAGCACGAAGAGCGCCACCGCCAGATCCTCGAGGATGCCGGATTGCCAGGCTCGTCCGAGTGCCAGCGTCGCCGCGGCATATGCGCCGAGCGGGAATGTGAAGGCCCACCAGCCCACGCTGTACGGAAGCCGTCCGGCACGCAGGTAGCTCGCGAGCAGAAGCACCGCGGCAGCGAGCCACCAGATCCCGAAGCCCCACAGAAGCGCGGCGCCGATGTTGGAAAACGCCGAGACGGCGCCCGCGGCCGAACCCCATATAGGCGCACCCACCTGGGCCAGTCGCAGAATCCCGAGGACCCCCACCCCGACCGGGCCGAGGCCGATCCACAGCGAGGGCGCGAGCGGCGCGGCCGGCAGCGGCTGGGACACGAGCCGGTCGTAAATCAGTGAGGCGACGAGAACGAAGAGCAACAAACCCATGCCCAGGAACGCGTACCCGGCCACGACGAGGGTGACCGCGTCGCCGGTACCAACGTGGGAAACGAGCGGGGCAAGCGCGAGAGGCGCCACGATGTTGACGACCGGCGGGATGAACCAGGCGCCGTTCGCCGTCTGCGGCCCGATCTGCGGCGTCGCGAACAGCAAGTACGCGAAGACGACGCTGACGGCGAATGCTAGGACGATGCCCAACGAGGCGAGCACTGCCACGGTCGTCGTGACGGCATCAGGCGCACCCAGCGATGGCCCGACGGTAGCGACGCCCACCGCGAGCACCAGCAGTCCGCCGGGGAACGTGCCGTACAGCGCGCCCGCGACAGGGTTTCGGAGGTCCGCGACCGCCGCCCCCGGATGTCGCAGCCATCGAACCAGATACGGAACGCCAAGGGCAATCGCGAGGATCGCCGCGCCCGCGACCATGAAGACGCCGAAGGAGTGTGCGGTGTCCCTGAACCCGGCCTGGTTGCCCGGATTCTGATAGCCGACGATGCCGACGATCGCCGTCCCCATGACGGCCCCGAACCAGCCGGGATGGAAGCCGCGCAGCCGCCCGATCGGCGGGACCGGCGAAGGGATTGGGGTCGACGTGGCGGACATGGATGCTCCCTATGGGCTTGGCGTGTACGTGTTGCGGTGGCGAGCGGGCGAGTGGGCGCTACTCGCTCAGCCAGAGGCAGCCGGATCCGACGACTTCGATCTTCTTCACGTGGTAATCCCTTCTACTCCAGGCGATGAGGAAATTTCGAGCGCTCGCCGTCATGTGAGGAGGATCCAGGCGCGCTGCGCGGCGAGGGCGATCAGCGCGATCGCGAAGATCCGCGACAGCGTCGCGCTCTTCACCCGTCCCACCATGAAACGGGCACCGAGCCAGGCGCCGATGACCGAGGCGATCGAGGTGACGATCACCGTCGGCCAGTCGAACTGGGCCGAGCCCAAATGGCTGGCGAAGGCCGAGAACGATGGCAGCGTCACCGCGACCGAGTTCGTGGCGGCTGCCAGTCGGGCGCTGTAGCCAACGAGAACGAGCGTCGGCATGAGGAGGAAGCCCGGCCCTACTCCGAGGAAGCCGGCGAATACAGAGATCGGCGCGGCGGCGACGCTCGCCCTGGCCCGCGAGCGGTCCGTGATCGTCTTGACGTCCTCGGTCGAGGCGCCCTTTGGCATCGCCATCCGGACCGCGAGGAACACCAGTACGGCGACGTAGAGCCACCAGATGAAGTCGGTAGAGGCGAACTGCAGCAGCCAGACGCCGAGCGGTGCGCCGATCGTCGTGATGATCACGAGTACAAGGGCACCGCGGCGATCGACCATGCCCGCTCGCCAGAATGCGACCGCACCGGAGATGGCCGTGAGGCCGTTGAGGAGCAGCGTCCAGGGCTGGATCACGTCCTTGAGGTCGTAGCCGAAGAGGCCGAGAACCGGGACCGCCACGAATGCCACGCCCAGGCCCATCATCCCCGAGAGGAACGAGAGTCCGAACAGGAGGGGCGTCAGTACGAGCAACATGTCATCGCGAACTGTGTCACCCATGACTGACATAACCGAGTGATGGACGGCCCGGTTCGGTGGGTCAAAGGTCACCGAGCTTCAGAGTCGGTCATCTGCACCCGGATTCGAACTCGGCCTTGTCGACGTCGTTCTTCTGGGAATCCTCGCGCGCTGAACGATGTCAGGACGAGGGCGCCAGTCGGACCCGCCGGAGTAGCTGCGCATTCGCGGCGACGATGATCGTCGAGGCGCTCATCGCGATGGCGCCGACGGCCATCGGGAGATCTAGACCCCAGGGGACGAGCAGCCCCGCCGCGACGGGAATGGCGACGAGGTTGTAGGCGGTCGCCCAAACCAGGTTCTGGATCATCTTGGAGTAGGTCGCTCGCGAGAGCCTTATCGCGCCGACCACATCGCGCGGGTCGCTCCGAACCAGGACGATGCCGGCGGATTCGACCGCGACGTCCGTCCCGGCGCCGATCGCGATCCCAACGTCGGCAGTCGCGAGAGCAGGTGCGTCGTTGACTCCGTCGCCGACCATCGCGACCTTGCGGCCGCCGGCCTGGAAACGCTTGACCGCCTCGGCCTTGTCGGCCGGCAGGACCTGCGCGGCAACTTCGTCGATCCCGAGACGTCGGGCGACCGAATCGGCGACGACCTGGGAATCGCCGGTGATCATCGCCACCTTGATGCCCATGGCGTGGAGACGCTCAATGGCATCGACAGACTCCGGTCTGATCTCATCCTCGACCGCAAGGGCTCCGAGAAGGCGGCCGTCCACGATCACGTGCAGGACGGTCCGGCCTTCACGGCCCCATCGCTCCGCCGCAGGATCGGGTTCGAGGCTGAGTTCGGCGAGAAGACGCGGACCGCCAACGGCCACTATTCGGCCGTCGATCGTGGCCCGAGCGCCCCGGCCGGCGAGAGACTCGAATCCGAAGGCCGCAGACGGCTCGATGCCCCGATCCTTCGCCCCGGCGACGATCGCGCGGGCGAGCGGGTGTTCCGAGTCTGCCTCTACCGAGGCGGCGAGTCGCAGGAGGTCCGACTCGTCGGTGGCAGACACGGCGGCCAGTACAGGCTGCCCCCGGGTCAGGGTCCCGGTCTTGTCGAAGATGACGGTGTCGAGATTGCGCAGGCGCTCGAGTGCGATCCGGTTCTTCACCAGCAAACCATTTCGGGCCCCGAGCGAGGTCGAGATGGCGATAACGAGCGGGATGGCCAGGCCGAGCGCGTGGGGGCAGGCGATGACCAGCACCGTGGCAGTGCGGACGAGCGCCCCGGCGCGGTCGCCGTCGAGCCACCAGTAGGAGAACGTCACCATGGCCGAGCCAAGGGCGACGTAGAACAGGATGGCCGCGGCGCGATCCGCCAATGCCTGGGCGCGCGAGGCGGACGCCTGGGCGGCGGCGACCATCCGCATGATCCCCGAGAGCGCCGTCTCCTCACCGACCGCGGCGATCTGGATCCGCAGGCTTCCCCCGGCCGCCACGGTTCCGGCGATCACCTTGTCGCCTGGTTCCTTGCCGACCGCCTTCGACTCGCCGGTGATCATCGACTCGTCGACATCGGCCGAGCCTTCGACAACTACCCCATCGGCCGGGACTCGCGCGCCAGGGCGGACGAGCACGACGTCGCCGACTGCCAGGGCCGAAAGCGGGACGGTTTCGGTACCGGAGGCCGTGAGACGTTCAGCCGTATCGGGCAAGAGTTCGGCCAGCGCCGCCAGGGCGCCGCGAGCCTGGGCGATCGAGCGCATCTCGAGCCAGTGCCCGAGAAGCATGATGGTGATGAGCGTCGCGAGCTCCCACCAGATCTCGACCTCGAAGAGCCCGAGCGTGCCCGCCCAGCTGGTGACGAAGGCGACCACGATCGCGAGGCTGATCAGGGTCATCATCCCTGGCTGTCGATCGCGCAGTTCGCCGACGGCGCCGCGGATGAAGACCAGCCCGCCATAGAGGAAGACGGCGGTTCCGAGCACCGGCGGAACGACGGAGGAGCCGGGGAACGTCGGGGCACCGTAGTGGAGCCAGCTCTGCGGGTCGCGACTCCACACGAGGACCGGCAGGGTCAGGACCAGGCTGAGCCAGAACTTGTCGCGGAACATCGCGACCGAGTGGCCGGCGTGCTTGTCATGCGCTGCGACTGCGCCGGAGCTGGAAGCGTGACCCATTCCGGCCATTGAGTGCCCGGCGTGGTCTATCCCGCGCACCTCGTGTTGGCTGTGGTCCATGGTGCCCATTCAGGGAATCTCTGTCGTCGGGCCGCCATCCGAATGGCGCCCGGCGCTCATGAGCTTATCGGTCGACCGTCGTTTCCGGCGAATGCTCACCCACGTGATGGTCGCCGTGACCGTGGCCCATGAATAGATGCATTCCAAGGCACGCAGCCAGTCCCGCGAAGGGAACAAACGTCGTGAGCGGGACGCCTGCCACGACGAGTGCGGCTATTCCGACGGCGAGCCCCCCGACCAGCTTGAAACGAGTCGGCAGAGCGGCGATGCTCGACACGAGCGAGGGACGCAACGCCTCGCTGCCGACCTCACGTTGGCTGCTCGAACTGGCGTGGGTTGTCATGACCTGGAACTCCTTCATGCGAGGCGAAAGGTGCTGGCCCGTCGGGTGGCGAGCACAAAGAGGACGACCAACCCGACAGCCCCGAGCGGAACGGCGAGGAGCTGAGCCGTCTTGAGGCCGGCAAAGACCGGGGCTTCGTCGCGCAGGAAGAAAAGGGTGAATCGGATCAGCGCGACGGCGACAAGGTAGACGCCCGCCGACGCGCCCGCGCCAAGACTGGCCAGACGCTTACGGCCGACCCACAGGATGGCGAAGAGGCCGAGGAGGGCGAGTGCTTCGTAGGCCTGGGTGGGCTGGAGGGCGATGTTGTGGGGCGCCATCGCCGAAGGGTTTCGGTAGATGAATGCCCAGGGGAGCGTGGTCGGGATCCCGGACGAATCGCCCGTGACGATGCAGCCGAGATGGCCAATGGCCTGTCCGATCGCCGCCGCCGGAGCCGCCGCGTCGGCGACGATGCCGACCGGGATGCCGTGGCGCCGGGCGTAAATGGCCAGGGCAATCAAAGCGGCTATCAGACCGCCAAGGAAGGACAGCCCTCCATCCCAGACCATGACCGCGTGGAACGGATCGACGGCCAGCATCGGCAGGTCGTTCTGGATCTCGAAGAGCACTCTGCCACCCACCAGCGCGGCGAGGCCAACCCAGATCGCGCCGTCGGCGAGGATCGCGTCGGAGATTCCAACGCGCCGGGTCCCTTTCCTGGCAATCAAGTAGGCGACGGCGACTGCGCCGATTAGGGCGAGCGAGTACCAGCGGATCGCGACCGATCCGAGTTGGATCAGGACCGGATTGATGTCGATGACGAAAGGCATGTCCGGCTACCTGCCCAGACCAAGCCACGAGAGCAGGCCTCGATTGGCCGCCGGGGTGAACGGCTCGGCCGTTTCCACGCTCGCCTCGTAACCCGCCGCGTGGATCGCGTCGACGATGATCTCCAACGACGTCCGTCCGCCATCGAAACCGACGACCGCCGAATCGGACCCGAGGTTCACCTTCACGGACTCGACGCCGTCGAGGCCGCGGAGGGCGCGTGTGATCCGCGAGACGCACGACGTGCAGGTCATCCCCTCGATCGGGATGCGCACCACCTCGGCCATCACATCGTCCCGCCCAGGGTCTTGAGGAGCATGAAGCTCATCACGATCACGCCGATCGCGAGCACGGCCTTTACGAGCGAGCCGTTCTTCTTGTTCCAGCGACCGATGACGCCCAGAACCCGGCGGTTCGAGACGAACAGCAGGAACAGCAGCAGCGGCAGGATGAACGCCACGTTGTAGAGCGCGAGCAGCGCCAGTCCCACGACTCCGCCGCCCGAGGCATGGAGGACGGACGTGACGGCGAAATACATCGCCCCCGAGCATGGGACGGTGCAGATCCCCACCAGGACTCCGGCCATCAGCATGCCGGCGAGACCGCCGCGCTGCATCGCCTTGTTCATCGCACCGTGCGTCCCCGAAGGCGCGGCCATCGACGGGCCCCAGCCCGGCAGGAACACATCCTTGAGCATCCACACCGCCATAAGAAGCGCGAGGATCGCCCCGACGCGACCGACGATGTGGTCTTTGCCGAATCCTTCGAAGAGGGTGTAGAGCCCAAGCCCGAGCAGGAAGTAGGTGACGAATACGGCGCCGACATACAGCGAGCCCGCGCCAAGAAGGGTCCGACGGGCGCTGGGGGTCGGGCGCCCGTCGGCGGTAACGGCGTTTACGAGGGTGAGCGTGTAGGTCGCGAAGAGAACGAGCAGCGCATAGGCGCAGGGGTTGAAGCCGTCGGCGAAGCCCGAGCCGATGACGACGGGCGCGGTCAGCGACCCGAACCGCGGCGAGATGAACCCCGGTCCAAGAAGGATCACGAGCGACGCCGAGAGGGTGATTGCGGCGATGCCGCCAAACAGCACGATCGCGGCTTTCGGGATCCCAGAGGACTCCGCAAGCGCCATCCAGGGCTTCGCGGGAGAGGAATCGGTCATCGCCTACGCCTCGACGTGAAGCGTGCCGTGCATCGCCGGAGTGTCTTTGCCGCCGCAGCAGCTGTCGCACCAGAAGTCGTAGTCGCCGGGCGTCATGGGTGCCGTGAGGGTCACCGTCACTGTGCTTTCGGCGGGATCCTCCAGGTGCACTTTGAGCGAGTCCGATACCAGGGTGTGGACGCCGTTGGCAAGCATTGCCGCGTCGTCCTTGTTGGACCAAACGAGGGTCAGCGTCTGGCCTGGCTTCGCGTCGAGGGTGCTGGGGGTGAAGCCGTCCATTCCGCTATTCACCGCGATCGCTCCCGCGGGAATCGACACGTCGTGGCCGGTGAAGAAGGTGTTGCCTGCCATGTATACGCCCGCGCCAAGGAGCACGACGGCCACTACGACGAAGCCCAACACGCGGAGTCTGCTGGGCTTCGACGTCGTCGGGACGGGCCTCCCGCCCGATGCCCTGGTCGCGGGTTCGCCAACTCGTGGCCGGGAAGGTCGTGGCTTGGTCATGGAGATGCGCTCCTCAGTGCGGTCCCGAATTGAACGGGTGGGGGCCATCGCGGGGACAGGAGACCGGCGTCCGCAGGATCAGCCGACGACGGTGATCGTCCCGTGCATTCCGGCTTCGTAGTGGCCGGTGGCGTGGCACGCGTAGGCGTAGGGACCCGAGCCGTCGAAGGTGTAGGTCAGCGATTTGGTCTGCATCATCCCGATGTCCGCCACTTCGGGCGTGCCCGCCTTGTCGGCAGCGACCGCGTCCGCCGGACCGACCATGAATTCGTGGACGAGCGGGCCCATCGTCGTGACCGCGAACGTCACGGTCTCCCCGCGCTCAACCGTGATCGACGACGGGCTGAACGTGTAGCCGGGGCCGGCTATGACGTGGATAACTCGCGGCGAGGCAGTTGTGCCGGCGACGAACCCGGCGGCTCCGGGCTGAGGCCCTGTGTTCCAGTTCGATCCGCCCATCATGCCGGCACCGTTGAAGCCGCCCATCATGCCCGGGCCATAGCTCGCGTCCGGCGCGAAGCTCTGCCAGCCCCAGCCGCTGCCACCCATCATTCCCCGGCCTCCCATCATCGATGGGTAACCGGGCGCGGCAGTCGGGTTGGCGGCCAGAACGGTGCCTGCCAATCCGATGACTAGACCGGCGGCGAGTGCCGCCCCGGCGATGAGTCCTGTCCGACGGGTGATCACGTTCTCGGCTCCTTTTCCGGGTCGAGCACGCGACGGGCCTGCTCGAATTCGGCCTGACTGATTTCGCCGCGCGCGAAGCGGGTGCGAAGAATGTCCAGAGGCTGCTGGGTCGCCGGATGCGAGTCCGGGGCACGCGTGATGAACCAGACCATCACTAGAAGGGCGACGATCCAGACTCCCATCCAGATCCACCCGCCGAAGTTCATGTCCCAGCCTGGGCCCATCGCCAAAGACCTCCGTGCCGGGTGCCTGATGGGCGTTCGTCCGGCACGTTCGAAGATGGGGGAAGCGTGGGTGGGAAACCAGAGAGGCGGGCTCTGGGTTGGCTCAAGATTGGGTCAAGAGCCCGGGCTCAGGCGGCGGGCAACTCCACCAGGAACCGCGATCCGTGTCCAGGACCATCGCTTTCCGCATAGGCGCGTCCGCCCATCGCGTCGGCGAGGGCGCGCACGATCGCGAGCCCGATCCCGGAGCCACCAAGGGCACGCGTGCGGGACGGGTCGACGCGGTAGAACCGCTCGAAGACGATCTCGAGCTGATCCGCGGCGAGGCCGGCGCCCTCGTCGGTGACGGCCACGACCGCGCTCGCTCCCTGGACGCGAGCCGAGACTGCAACCGACGAACCCGCAGGGGCATAGCGGATTGCATTCGAGATGTAGTTGGCCACGATCTGCGAGACTCGGTCGCGGTCGGCCCGGGCCGGCGTAGCCGCAGGCACGTCGAGAGCCAGGCCGATGTGGCGTTCCTCGGCGAGGGGCGTGAATCGCTCAACGACGTCGCGGCAGACTTCCCCGAGATCGACGCGCTCGATCTTGAGCGGTAGCTGATGCGCCTCGGCCCGCCACAACTCGGCCAGCTCGTCCACGAGCCGGGTCAGCCGAGCGGTCTCCGAGCGAAGCAGCCGCCAGGTCTCGTCCTTGGGCTCGATGACGCCGTCTTCGAGGCCTTCGAGATAACCATCGAGCGTGGCTA
Organism: Chloroflexota bacterium; assembly: GCA_027364875.1. GTDB lineage: Bacteria > Chloroflexota > Limnocylindria > Limnocylindrales > CSP1-4 > Fen-1039. Next base: position 10,461 of record DAHXON010000027.1, on the reverse strand, counting down.
GCGGCGTCCGCAACTCGTGTGCGACATCTCCAACGAGCTGAAGGCGGCGGCGCTCGGTGGCCTCGAGCGAGCCGGCCATGGCGTTGAAGGTCTCGGCCAGATCGCCGATCTCGCCCTCGCCTGCCTCGGGAACACGCTCCGCGTAGTGACCGGCCGCGATCCGCCGCGCCGCCGCCGACAGGCGACTGACCGGCCGCGCGATACGGCCGGAGACTGCCAGGCTCACGACGACCGCCGTGATGACGGCGATCAGCGAGGCCGCCACGAGGGCGTTGCGAACCGCGTCGACAAAGGCGGCGCTGGTCGCGTCGCTCATCATCTGACCCATCGTGTCGCTCGGGCTATGCCCCATCGCGGAGGCGAAATAGCCGGGTCCAACCAGGCTGACGGCGACCGCCACCGTGCCAAGGGCCGCGCCGGCCACGACGAGGTTGGCGATCAGGAGCCGAGCGCGCAGCGAGCGAGGCATCCGCATCAAGATGCCCTCAAGCGGTAGCCGACCCCGCGGATGGTCTCGACGAACCGCGGCGAGGCCGGGTCGTCACCGAGCTTCCGGCGCAGGTTCCCGATGTGGACGTCGACGAGGTGGTCGTCGGCGACGAACTCCGCGCCCCAGACTCGGTCGAGGAGCCGCGACCTCGCCACCACGACTCCAGGGTCGCTCACCAGAGTGGCGAGCAGATCGAACTCCGTCGTCGTCAAGGACACGGCGGAGCCGTCGACCGAGACTTCATGCCGGTCGGCATCGAACTCGAGACCCGCCGGCAGCGCAGCGGGACGGGCCCCGGGGATTCGCGAGCGCCGCAGCAGTGCCTTGACTCGGGCGACCAGCTCTCGCGGGCTGAACGGCTTGACGAGGTAGTCGTCGGCGCCGACCGTGAGGCCGACAACTCGATCGATCTCCTCGCCCCGCGCGGTCAGCATCAGGACGTACGCCTCCGAAAATGCCCGGATCTGCCGGCAGACTTCGAGCCCGTCGAAGCCAGGGAGCATGACGTCGAGGACCACGACGTCGGGCGACTCGTCCCGGACCATCTGGACAGCGGCCGGGCCGTCGGCCGCCGTCAGAATCTCGAACCCCTCGCGAGCCAGATAACCGCGCACCAGCTCGACGAGCGGCGGCTCGTCATCGACGACGAGAATGCGTTGGGTCCGGACGGCCTCCATCTCGGCAAGGTTGGGCCAGAAGCCGCAGGCGCGCAAGGCCGCTCACTCGGCCCTGGCTCAGGCGTGGCCGTGCTCCTCGAGCCTGCGACGGTCCTCGCGTTCGAGCTGGAATGTCGAATGCTCGATGTCGAAGTCGCCCGACAGGCAGCGGCAGAGGCTGTCGAGCACAGCGCCGCCGTCGGCGTCGCGACGGATGACAACATGCGCCGACACGACGTTGATGCCCGATGTGATCGTCCACGCGTGGAGGTCGTGGACGTCGAGTACGTCCGGCTCCGCGCAGATGTGGCCCCGGACCTGGGCGAGGTCAACGCCCTTTGGCGCCGCCTCCAGCAGGATGTTCGTCGCATCCCGAAGAAGACTCCATGTTCGGGGCAGGATCAGCAACCCGATGAGCGCCGAGGCGATGGCGTCGGCGGCTCGGAAGCCCGTCAGCCCGATGACCACCGAAGCCACGACGACGGACATCGCGCCGAGCAGGTCGCCCATGACCTCGAGATACGCGCCTCTCATGTTGAGGCTGCGTGCCTGCGCATCGCGAAGAAGGTAGAGAGAAACTGCGTTGGCGGCAAAGGCGACCAACGCGACGGCGAGCATCAACCCCGACTCCACTTCCGGCGGGCTCGCGAGACGTTGCCAGGCCTGGAACAAGATGAAGCAGGCGAGGGCGATGAGCACCCCGGCGTTTGCTGCCGCGGCGAGGATCTCGACCCGATACAGGCCGAACGTTCGCCCGTTACCTGCCGGTCGCGAGGCAATCCAGATCGCACCTAGCGCCAGGGCGATCCCTCCGAGGTCGGCGAAGACGTGGGCCGCGTCGGCGAGGAGAGCGAGGCTGTTGGCCGCAAGCCCGCCAGCGATCTCGACGACAAGAACAGAGCTCGAGAGTCCGAAGACGGCGAGGAGCCGGCGACGATCCCGACCCGCGGCGCTGTGACCGTGGCTCATTCGACCGGCACCGCCTCGGCTGGAACCTCGGGTGTGGCGACCATCGGACCTTCGGCGATGTGAGTCAGGGCATCCGCGAGGACGTGGCGGACGTGTTGGTCCGCCAGCGCGTAGAACGCGATGCGGCCGTCCTTGCGGCGCGCCACGACGTCGCGTTCCCGCAGATACCGGAGCTGGTGCGACAGGGCCGAAACGGACATGTCGAGCGCGAGGGCCAGATCGCACACACACAGCTCAGGCGCGAGAGCCAGGGCATGGAGGATGCGCGCTCGGGTGGGATCCGCAAGTGTCGCGAACCAGGCAGCGGCGACATCTGCCTGAGGCCGCGATAGCAGGCGTGCGAGGATGGGGCTGACCGCCTCGGGATGGAGGCACATCTCCTCGCAGCGGTCTTCCGTCAATAGTTGAGCCACCGCTCAAGTATAACGGCATGATTGCGGCCCGGAGCCCGGCCAGGCATCCGTCCCCCGCTGACAGCAGCGGTCACACATGTGGCCCGAGAAGGGCGTTTAGTGCGCTCGCGTCGCCGACTCATCGCTATCGCCTCAGGCATCGCCTTTACGGTCGCAGGCTGCGACTCGGTTTCTACGACCAGCCCCGGCGCTCCGGGTGCCGGCGGCGGCCTCGCGATCTTCTTCGCCACAGTCCCGCTGTTCGGCCTCGCTAGGGAGTGCCGGTTGCGGATGACACGAGGCTCCGGACCGCCCGAGCCCCGAGCCGTGGGACTCGACACTCGATTGGCTAGACTGCGCCAATGCCCCTCCGACGACACCTCTGGCCCGGGCTGCGCCGCGTTCCGGAGCTGACGGTCTTCTTCTGGATCGTCAAGTTGCTCACCACGGCAATGGGCGAGTCCACCTCGGACTATCTGGTCCACGCGATCGATCCCGTCGTTGCCGTCCTGCTGGGCGCGGCCGCTTTCGGGGTGGCGATGCTCATCCACCTCCTCGTGCGGCGCTACTACGCGCCCACGTACTGGCTCGCGGTTCTTATGGTCGCCCTCTTCGGGACGATGTGCGCCGACGTCCTCCACATCGTCATCGGCATTCCGTACGCCGTTTCGGCCGCCTTCTTCGCGGTTGCGCTGGTCGTCGTCTTCGCCGCCTGGTACCTGGTCGAGGGCACGCTCTCGATCCACAGCGTCGACAGTCTCGATCGCGAGTTCTTCTACTGGCTCGCCGTCGGCACCACGTTCGCGCTCGGGACCGCCACCGGGGACATGACCGCGAGCACGCTCGGCCTCGGCTACTTTCTGTCCGGGGTCGTCTTCGCGGTGCTATTCGTTCTGCCCGCGATCGCGTATCGCTTCTTTGGAGCCAACTCGATCGCTTGCTTCTGGATCGGCTACGTGCTCACGCGGCCGGTGGGAGCATCGTTTGCCGATTGGAGCGGCCGCACTCCTGACCTCGGAGGCATCGGGATTGGCCAGCTCCAGGTCAGCCTTGTCCTCGGGCTCGCGATCCTCGCCTTCGTGGTCTACCTGACGGTGAGCCGGATCGACGTGAAGCGATACGCGACGCCCGCGTCCGCGTGATCGGTCGCCCGCAACGCCCTAAGCGACGTTGCGAGCAGGCTGCGACTACCCGTTCGCTTCCTTTGCCTCGATAGCCGCGATCGCTGCGAGAGCGGCGGCCGTATTCCCGCCGTTGGACTTGAGGATCTGCAGGTATGTGGCCCGATCGTCCGCGGCCACGCTTGCAGGCACGGACGTCAGCTGGACCTTTGCCGCGGGGGTCGCCTGCGGCGCGGCCGGAGCAGCGGCCGGGGCCGGAGCGCCGGCCGGGGCTCCTTTCTTCGTGGGAGCGCTGGCAACGGCTGCGGCCTGCATCGTCAACGAAGAGGAGATGGCATCGATCCGAGTGTTCATGGTGCTTTTTGCCTTTGGTATGGGTAACTAAGTAGTCGGGTCAACACCGCGGGCCTGTAGCTCGTGGCTTCGCGCGGGCGGGATCAGGACTACCGGTTGATCCAGCCTGCGATGTCGGCCACGAGTTGGGGGTCGACGTGCCCTGGGATGCTGTACTCGGCGGGAGTGGCGGGTCCGCTGCCGTCGAGCAGCAGATGGTCCATGGATGGGTACGTCTTGAACGTGACGTTCGACCGGTCCGTGAGCGCGTGCTCCCAACCCTGCAGCTCGCTTGGGGGCACCTGATAGTCACGGCCGCCCTGTGAGAACAACATGGGGAGATCCAGCTCGGCGGCCGTCGTCAACGGGTCATATGAGCGAAGGTCGAGCCAGTAAGAGGCCGGGATCCCGAGCGGGAGCTCGGACGCCGGTGTGGAAGGGCTCAAAGAGGCCGACTCGGCCAGCGCCACCTCTGCCGCGAGCGTCGTCAACTGGTCGCTGGCACTGGGCCCCGGACTCTGCAGCGAGGCCAGATACCGCTCCTGGGCCAGGATCAGTTCCGGCAAGGGGGTGCTCGGCGCCTCGAGCAGCACGAGTCCTCGAAGCTGCCCCGGGATCTGGGCCGCAATGCGCGGAGCCAGGTATGCACCGAGGCTATGCCCGACGAGAAAGACGCGCGCCGGATCCACTTTCGCGGTTCCGCGCAGCAGGGCGATCGCGGCCACGGCGTCGTCGGTGGTCTCCTGGCGAACTGTCAGGCTCGACTCATCGGCGGCTATTTGCCTGGCGTAGACCAGGGTGCGCTTGTCGTAGCGCAGGACCGCGATGCCGTTCGAGACCAGGCCCCAGGCGAGGTCACGGAACGGCGCGTTCGGCCCATAGCTCTCGTTGCGGTCCGCGGGTCCGGAGCCGGCCACGAGCACCACCGCCGGGAACGGACCGGGGCCGGTCGGCATCGTGAGCGTGCCGGGCAGGGCCCATGGGGAGGCGCCGACGGTCACGTCCGTCTCCGTGAACGAGCCGGGTCGGACGTACGAGGCGGGTGGGATGGAGCCGGAGGCAGAGGGGCCAGCGGCGACGGCGCTGTTGACGAACAGCCCTGCCACCTCACCGGAACGGTCAACTGTGACTCTCAGGCCGACAAGGTACCTGGCGAACTGGGTCGAGACGATCGCGATCGTGTTGGGCGGGTCGGACGAGGTAGCGACGGCCCCGACCGAGTCGAATGTCCCGTACTGGCGGACGAAACCCTGCCAGATCGACGAGAGGTGGGCGGCCGGGGCGGCCGCACGCATCTGCCCGTCCTCCATGCCTTCGGCGGCCGCGAAGTCACCACGCGCGAGGGCCGAGACGAAAGCCTTTCCGACCGATGCGGTGCTGAAGCTGCTGGCGGACGTGGCCTGGCTCGACCCCGAGCCGCAAGCCGCGACACAGAGCGCCATGGCTGCAAGGACTAAGCCGGAGCGGCGATTCATCGGCATGCTCCTTTAGAAGAAGCTTCATTTTTGTCAAGCAGCGTGGCCCGGAATTCGGCGACGTTTCTGGGTTCGCCGTTGTCGGGGCCGGTACCTGCGGATAAGACTCCGATCGCGGCCGGTCGGATCGGGCGTTTCTTGGGCCGGGCGCAGGACGGGACGACGCAGCCGCGCACGCCGCCGTCCGATCCATCCGGTGGGCCGTGATTTCATCGATTGCCAGGATCGTCACCAGCGGGTCCCTGGCATGGGAGAGTCGAGTGATTAGCGGCGCACACGTGATCTTGTTCACCCCGGCGGCAGAGGCAACGCGGGAGTTTCTGCGCGACTCTCTGGGCCTCTCGTCGGTGGATGCCGGGGAAGGTTGGCTGATCTTCGCCCTCCCGCCGGACGAGGTTGCGGTCCACCCGGCGGCCGATGCCAGCCAGGAGCTTTACCTGATGTGTGAGGACCTGTCGGCGACGATGGCCAGGCTGACCACCGCCGGCGCAACATTCGGACCGGTCCGGGAGCAACGCTGGGGCCGCATCGCGCTGATGACGATGCCCGGCGGCGCCCAGCTATCGCTGTACCAGCCCTCGCATCCGAGGCCAAGTACCTGACAGCTAGACCGTCTCGGGCTTGTCGAGTCCGTGAACGGTCTTCTCCCAGAACGACGGAGCCGAAACGAGCTGAACGACCGCCTTGGTGACCGCCAATGACATGAGTGCCCAGTAGATGGGCACGAGCAGAGACGCGACGACCAGATCGCGGCAGCCAACGAGCCTCGCGCTCACGAGCCAGCTGTAGAAGAGCGACATGTTTCCGACGATCATCACGAACAGACCCAGGTAGTAGAGCCACGCCGGGAACAGCTGCAGCACGACCGGCGGGTGGACGAGGAACCAGAGCGCGGTCATCGCCCAGAACAGCGGGTTCACGAGCGCGAGCAATGGCGTGCCCGCAATGAACAGGTTGAAGCCCAGGAAGCCGCGCCAGCCCAGCTCGCGCCGAAGCGTGCGGGGATGTCGGGCGTGGACGAGCCACGTCTGCATGTAACCCTTGTACCAGCGCGATCGCTGCTTGATCCAGTTGATGACGTCGCTGTTCGCCTCTTCGAGGGTCGTACTGTCGAGCACGCGCGTCTGAAATCCCCGCCGGGCCAGACGGATGCCGAGATCCGCGTCCTCGGTCACGTTGTAGGGATCCCAGCCTCGAACCTGGCGAAGTATGTCGGCTCGAAAGTGGTTGGAAGTCCCGCCGAGCGGCAACGGGCCCCGCTGCGAAACCAGACCCGGAAGGAGGCTCGAGAACCACATGCCGTATTCGATCGTGAACCAGCGCGTGAGCATGTTCTGGCCCGCGTTGTAGTAGGAAAGCTTCGCCTGCAGACAGGCGACCGAGGGGTCCGCCCGCTCGAACGCCACAACGGCCCGCCGAAGCTGCAGCGGGTCGGGGCGGTCCTCCGCGTCGTAGACGGTGACGATCTCTCCTCGCGCCCCGACGAGGCCATAGTTGCAGGCCTTCGGTTTCGTCTTGGGGATGCCGTGGGGAACGATCACGACCGTGAACTCGGGGCCCATCTGAACGGCACGGGCCGCCGCGATCGTCTCCTCATCGTCCTCTTCGAGCAGGAGGCGGATGTCGAGCCGGCTCCTGGGATACTCCATCGCCCGCAGCCGATCGATCAGCTGGGCAATCACCGACGGCTCGCGATAGGCCGGCACGAGGACCGTGTAGACCGGCAAACGGCGGACGGGCACGGCCCGCGCCTCTTCGTCCGTTACGTGGATCAGCTCCGGCCGCCGGATCGCGAGCCAGAAGGACATGAGCCGGTAGATGAGCGCGAGCAGATAGGCCAAGGTGGCCGCGGCGATCAGGAGAATGCCCGTCGCGAGCGGCCACACCAGCAGCGAGACCAACATGGCGGCGGCGACGCCCAGGCCCGCGACCTGCTGCGGCCGGGTCAAGGTCCGCGAGGCGGATTCGTCGGCCCAGGGTTCGAGCCCCACATTGGCGGTCGTCAGAGTTGGAGTCATGGCTGGTCTACTCCTGGCTCGCCGGGTCGGGAGTCGGCGCGAGGTACCGAATCGCTTCGGCTGTGACGGCCCGGGCGAGACCGATCAGGGTCGTTCGGCTCGCGGCAAATGTCTCGGTCGTGGTCACGCCCCCCGGCTGGTCCGCCTCGGCGAGTGGGGCGAGCAGGACGATGCGCTCGAATCTCGTTTGGCCGCCGGCGTTGTAGGGCCACTCCCACCACAGGATCGACCAATCCGTGCCCCCGATCGGGCTTCGGTAGCTGGCAACCTTCGCGACCACGCCCGCCCCTACGTCCGCCGTTGCCGAGTCGACCTGCGCGAAGCCGTGGAAGTCGTAGCAGGCCTCCACGCCATAGGCCGCCAGCGTCCCGGAATCGTCAGTCCGGATCACATCGAGATAGACCGTCGAGGGCGTGTTTGGCGGAGGCGCCGCGGCCGCGAAGGCGATCCGCTCCCACGTACCGTTCGGGCCGAAATACTGCGTCGCCTGGCCGAAATCACTGGGCTTCGACGCCTGCCAGCCCGTCACGGAGATTGTGGCCGGGTCGATGGTGCCGAGCGTGGGCGTGCCAAATGCGTTGATCAACGAGTCGTAGCTCGCGAATGCCGAGTTCGGAAGACCCATGCCTATCGCGAGCAGCAGGCTTGCACCGATGGCGGCCGCGGGACGAAGGACCTGGTGCGACGGCCGAATGTTTGCTCTGTGTTGGACCTGGTCCGTGATGGCTCTGCGCACTGGTTCGGGTCTCGGAATCTCGAGTCCGAAGAATGGCGCCATCGCGAGCATCGCGAGCGCCCCCACGCCGAAGACGATCACGCCGGCCACAGGGTGTAGCACGTCGATGGCGAACGGTTCGCCGAGGAGCCAGCCCGCCACGAAGATGAGGTCGATCCGAAACACGTTCAGCGCGCCGACGACGATCAGGCCGGTCGCGAGCCAGGCGAGCCTTCGCAGCAGGCCGCCGCGGAATACCGTGTTGAGCGCCGCACCCACGATCAGGAAGCCGACGAGGCTGTTGACGCCACTGCAGGCCGAGCTCACGGCCAGACTGAACGGGCCGGAGGCGTTGTCGATCAGGAACACGCCGTTGCCGAGCGGATGACCGAATGGCAGCACGACGAGCGTCGCGGTGACGGCCGTGAGAGCGGCGTCCGTCGAAGCACCGATGAGCGAGGCCAGGGCCGATACGTACGGATCGGGCCACGCGAGCAGCAGGAACGCGACGGCCCAGCGCATGGCCCACAGCCGGCGAACGCCGTACACCAGGGAGATCACGCCCGCGGCAAAGAACGGCAGGCCGAGCATGTCAAAGCGGCGGAGCCAGTACTCGGCGGAATAGGCGGACGGCAGCAGCACCGTGAAAGCAGCCGCGATGCCGATGAGCAGGAGCCCGACGATCCAGTCGACCTGCCGGTCGTGAATGGCGGGCAGGTTGGGCTGCAGCCGGAAGTTGGCCGCACCAAGAAGGACCGCGATGGGCGGCACGAGCGCGAGATACGCCAGCGGCGTTTGGAGATCGAGGCCGCGGACCAGCGTCTCCAACGAGTAGTTGTAGGCGATGGCCACGGCGGCGACGACCGCGGTAGCGCGGATCGGGAATCGCTCGACGAGCGCGGCTGCGAAGCTCCGCAGCGCCGTCGGCGGATCGGCCGGCGACGATTCCGTACTCGACCGGGCGACCTTCGAATTTCTGTGCGCTGGCAGTTCCATCGGGTCCTCTTGAGCGCGAGGTCGGCTCGCTCCGTACGCCGTCCCAACGCACGGAGCGTCCAACCATTGGGATGTTCTCGTTATCGGCTACGCGACTCGCCGCCAGCTGGGTCGTGGAATCCGTGCGCCGGTGAGGCGCGCGGCCACGATTCCCAGAACCGGAAGCGCTCCGAGCAGCAGCATGCTCGAAGATGGCGCCTCCGGAACTCGGAAGCCGCCTTCATCGATATCGATGGTGCGGGACTTCTTGCCGTCATCGCTGACGACGCGGTAGTCCTTGTAGTGGTGGACGTCGAACTTCGTGTCAAAGCTGAACTGGTAGAGCGTCTGACCCTTGACCAGGTTGACCGTGGTCATGAGCCCGGTGTCATGCCAGCCCGACTTGTTGCCGAGCAGATCCAGCTTCACGGGACCCTGCATACCGTTGTCCACGGTGAAGGATCCGTTGATCACGACGTTGTTCTGTGCGTCCAGGCTGGCCCAGACCTTGATGGTGTCAACGTTTGGACTGTTGTCGGCCAATGCGGGGACCGCGCTCATCAGCAATAGGCCGGCGACCGCGATCGACGCAATTCCGAGCTTCTTCATGCCTCCTCCATAGATGCACGAAAACCAATCAACAGCTGGCGTTCTTCCTTTGGCTTCTCTCGATGGTTGCTCTCCTTTCTCTTCAGAGGGCTTCGCCGCTAGGGCGCCGTCGCGAAGTTGAGTGAGTCGAACGTGGCCGTGCCGAGCACTCCCGATTTATGTGAGCACTCGAAGATTCCGACGGTCGCGTTCGGCGGGATGCCGGTCACTGTCTCGTTGACGGCTAACGCCGACCAGTTCACGCCGTCGGAGCTCAGATACGCGCTGAAGCCTGCGGACGTGCGTGTGAGCTTCATCCAGATGTTCGGTAAGGCGTAGGAAGTGGACGAGCCGGCATCGGTGTTGAAGTTGTACTGGACCTTCACCGTTCCGGTCGGTCCGGCCGCGATCAGGATGTAATCCGAGCCGGCGGCGGTCGATGCCTTCCAGATGACACCGGCTTTGCTGTTCGAGCTGCCGGTGTTCGACTGGGACGTGACACGGGCCACGATCGATCCGTCGCCGGTCACCGGCTGATAGACGTAGTGGAACTGGTCGAGAGTGCCCCAGATGTCGGCACCGGAACCCTTCACGGTGAAGACGCCGCCGCTGTTGGAAGCCGAGCCGGCGGGCGTTGTCGAGCCGACGTCCGCGTCGAGCCAGGGCGCCGGCAGCGACCCCGACGACGTCGCGGTTGGGGTGGGCGTCGGGCTCGGGACGGGTGTGGAG